>JAUVTO010000081.1 GCA_030601485.1 Desulfobacterales bacterium
AAAAGGCCTATTGGATGAGATCTAATTCTCATTTTTCAGAACTTTCATCATAATTGATATTCATATATAGTGCCTGAACGAAAACCCCGTTCAGGTACTATTGTTGATTGGCAATTGATGATTGTTGATTTAAAAACCAAAATAAAATCCTTCGTGTCTTGTGTCTTGGTGGCAAATATTTCTTGGTTCCAGCTTGTCCGGGTTAGGGTTCAGATAGGAAGTCCATAAGGCCCACAACTGCATCCTCAATATCAAGAAAGCAAAATCGATATGCATCGTACTTAAGCCCGTACGGGTCGGCAATGCCCCGCCTCTTTGAACCATAACGGGCAAAGTGCCTGATTAGCTGAGTTTTGCCTTCTGCTTCCGGAAAGTCGGTCAGAAGCGTATCCTCATGAGATTTCTCCATTACCAGAATTAAACTGGACCAGGCCACAAGCTCTTTTGACACCGTTTTGGCCCTGTGCCCGGCAAGATCTACACCGAATTCCTCAGCAACGCGTTGTGCCATATAGGTGGCTGAATTTCCTGGAAGTGCAAGCAATCCCGCAGATTCAACTGTAAGTCCCCGGAGCCGCTTTTGATTCACCAACTTAGTGAAAAAGGCCTGGGCAAAAGGACTGCGACAAATATTGCCTATGCATACAAACAGGATATTTGCTGTTTTTATGTCCATGTTCAACGATTCCTAACCCGGACAAGCCGGAAAAGTTACAAGTGACCTAAAGTTTGAAGTGATCTAAAGCCCGCGCAGCGCAGGCGCTCACGCGGCGCAAGCGCCTGCGCTGCGCGTGCGCCGCGTGAAGGAGTCGCTACGCTCCGGCTGTTTATATTAAATTGACAAAATTCCACAACTTTAGTCACTTTAGTTCACTTTAGTCACTTCACACTTGATAAGTTTAGATATTTTTTGACATAAAAACACAAGAAATCAGAGTTTAGGTACTAAAGTGGTTGAGTTGTTGGTTGAGCAAATCATCCGCTTCCGGTGAGATAATTTTCACCCAAAGATCCATAGACCACGGGAAGCGAATCCATATCCGGAGGCTTGAATCCAAAGATAGTTCCAAGAAAAACCATCGTAATACCGAAGGTTGCGCCCCAAAGCACTTCAGGTTCTTCCTGATATTCATGGAGAAAGCAGGGATATTCTTTTGTTTTTAGATCGTTCCCGTTTTTCTGGGATGATTCAATATGTAATCGATAACGCGCATAATTGGAAGGGTCCAATAGATTTTTGAGGGGAATATAAACAACCCGCTCCACTTCCCAGTTCGGGAAAAACCGCTTTTGACGTCCGGTCCAGCAAACCATTGGATAGATCACCTTGCGGAACATGACAAGTTGCTGTGACGGCAGAGGTCCCAGAAACTTCACTCCCAAAGGGTTCAAACGCATTTCCTCAAAGCCCTCCCGTAAACAGGTGGCAAAAAGGAGCGCCAGACGTCGTGCCTCCTTGTACCGCTTTTTACGCCAGAGTGACCAGTAAGGCCAACGTGATAGTGGAGAACCCGGCAGGTATAAAAGTTTTGCAAGATAAAAATCCAGCCCGGAAGAGATACTTCCGCCCGGACAGCAAAGGTCTCCCGGTTGTTTTACCTTTAAGGATCGTTTCGTTAAAATCAGACAGGGCGTTGGAGAAAATCCTTTTCCTTGGCAATCTGGACCGATCAGAAACAGTACGGAAGATGTGATAGATGAATCTGTAACCCCTTTCGAAAAAACCATATTATTGTGGTTTCTTTTCTGAAGCGCATACAGTACCTGTTCAATAAAGGATTGAGAGTCTCCCAAAGAATTTTGCATCTAATCTAACCCCCAAAAGATTATATTGAGAAATTACCTTCTAAACCATTCCTTCATTAGCCATATACAACTAAACATATATCATTACCCGTTTATCTAATTCATCATTGAACTTTTTGCAAGTTTGCGTTAAGTCGCACTTTAAAAAAGATAAAGGAGGTATGAGATGCATGGAAAACTGTCTGATGACTTTTACAATTGGCTTGTGGAGTTGCGTCGCTGGTTTCACCGGTTTCCGGAGCCGGCTTACAAGGAAGAGAAGACCTCCGCCAAAATTCGCGAAGTGCTTGAAGGGTTTAATGTTCCTTTCCAAGCAGGCGTGGGAGGGACCGGTGTTGTAGCAAAGGTCAGCGCAAGTCAACCCGGACCTTTGGTGGCCTTTCGAGCGGATATGGATGGCCTTCCTCTGGAGGAACGGAATGATATCCCATACAAATCGCAGCATCAAGGATTCATGCACGCCTGCGGTCATGACGGGCATACGACCATTGCTCTCGGTGTGATACGATGGCTCATGGAAAACGGATGGTATCAGAACGGTTCCGGTGAAATCCTCTTTATTTTCCAACCTGCTGAAGAAGGAGGAGCCGGCGCCAGGGCCATGCTGGATACCGGCATTTTCGACTCGGAACCGGTGGAGGCAGCTTTTGCCGGGCATATGTATCCCGAATTTGCTGTGGGACATATCGGAATAGCTCCTGAAATCAGTAATGCAGCTGCGGATACACTTTTTTTTCGATTAAAAGGCAAAGGCGGCCACGGTGCTCATCCGCATCATTGCAAAGACCCCATTGTTGCGGGAGCCCATCTTGTTACACAACTACAGTTTCTTATCAGCCGGGAGGTTCCACCCCTTGAAAGCGCAGTCCTGACCATCGGCCGTTTTCAGGCCGGAACCGCTTCAAATATCATACCGGAAGACGCCGTACTTGAAGGAACCCTCAGAACCCTGCAGCCGGACATTCGCAAACAAATCCTAAAACGCCTTGAAGAACTGGTCAAAGGTGTGGCTCAATCTTGCGGCATCCAGGCAACGCTTGAAGTTAAAAAGGGGTATCCCGTGCTAATCAATGATTCTGAGCTGGTTAAGCACACCGTTGCCTGCGCCGGAGAAGTTCTGGGGGCTGACAAAGTCCACAGCGGACTCCCCAGGATGGGGGCCGAGGATTTTGCCTACTTTTGCCAAAAATGGGGCGGGGTAATGGTAGGACTGGGATGCCACGATCCCATCAAAGGCTTTCAGTACGGTCTCCATTCTCCCTATTTCGATATTGACGAAAGGGCTCTGGAAGTAGGAACCCGGCTTTTCGCACATGTTCTTACTCAATATCTGACAAATTCGTAAAAAGTCGAATTTATTACGGTTTAGTTCTTTAGTTATAATTTTTTTGCTTTTTATTACAATAAAATGCTTAGCCAATTAAGTGTGAAGTGACTAAAGTGATCTAAAGTGACTAAAGTTAAGGAATACTGCCAATTTGTATAAAAGCCGGAGCGTAGCGACTCCTTAACTTTAGCTCACTTCAAACTTTAGCTCACTTCAAACTTTTCCGGTTCATCCGGCCTATTGGTCAGGGTCTTGAAACCGTTACGGTGTTGAAACCTTCGGACAACCACGCCAGATTTTTACCGCCCACTTCTATACCCAGTCCCGGACCATTCAAAGGATCGGCTTCACCCCCCGGACCCATTGACACATCTTCGACTGTAACATTTTTTTCCAGCAAAAATTCATCATATGAACCGTCACAGTATACGGCATCACTGCATAGAAGGCATAAAATCCTGCCGGCGGCCGAAAGAATGCCTGACTCACCTAAGTGGCATCCGATCTGGAAAGAAATTCCGTTGCACCTTAAATATTCGACAATCTTCAATGAATTTCTGAACCCTCCGCATTTGGACAATCTTACGTTGATCATCTTATAGTAGCCCTCTCCGGCAATCTTTTTCATATCATCCAAAGAACATGCCGACTCATCGGCCATCAGGACAACACCGGCTTTTTGCATAAGGTCGGCAAAATCGGCGGTTTCCGGGTCGTTCGGCCTCATAGGCTGTTCAATAACTTTAATCCCGTAGTTGTTTATCAAAGATACGTGCTTTAATGCCAGATCATAATTCCAGACACAGTTTATATCAATTTTAAGATCGCAATCCTTTCCGAACACCTTGCGGACAGTTTCGAGGATTTCTTTGTTTTGGGATAAATTTTTACCCAGTTTCAGTTTCAGCTTTTTCACTTTCATTTTTTTGATCAGCCGACATATCTCAACAATTCTTTTTTTGCCGGCGAGCGGAAGTGCAGAGCCGTAGTAAACTTTGTTTGTTATAAAATCTTTGGGAAAATAGTCTATGATGTTTCTGCCCTGGCTTTTGCCCAAAGCATCCAGCAGCGCTGTTTCCAGGGCACAAATAGCAGCATTGTGAGCTTTTCCATGGAAAAGACCGTCAACAAAATTCCATATCTGGGAAACGTCGTTCAACTCCCATGGGAAATTATCCAGGTTAATAAAACGGTATATACTTCGAGCTGCGCTTTCCTGAGACTCTCCGGTTACAAAAGACCTTGGGGCACCTTCACCATATCCACTGATTTCACCCTGTTCCGCAACCACTTGGACAATGATGTTTTTGACTGAATATCTTTTTCTCAGGGAGTGAGAAAACTCGGATGAAAACGGGAGTAAAACCGGATATACACTTATGTGGTCTATTCGCATATAATCTGTCCTTATATCAACTTGCTGGGCAATGAGGAATGATCAGCGGGGAGTGTTCGGCAGGTTTAAGGTAAAGATTGTTCCCCCATTTATATCGTTTCTTACTTGAATAATCCCGCCATGATCTTGAACATTTTGATGGGCAACAAACAATCCAAGACCGGTACCACTGTGCATTTTACTCTTATGCTTGGTCGTAAAATAGGGATCAAACACCTTGTCAATATGAGAAAGTGGAATTCCGGGGCCGTTGTCTTTAATCTCAATGCTAACTGTGGCCTGTTTTTCCTTTTCGGTACAATTTAGTGTAATTAATTCGATCTTCCCTCCCTCAGGAGTAAAATCGACTGCATTTGAAAGGATATTTAAAATAACCTGTTTCATTTTTTCAGAATCCATCCAGACTTGCCCGATATCAGGATCAAATTGACGGGAAACATTAATCTTTTTGGCATTACTTTTTGGTGAAATCAGAAGAATCATTGAATCAATCAATCCATGCAGATCATTTAACTCCATGTGCGATTCTTTTGTGTTAACCAGGTCCAGAAGTTCTGTAATAAGATTATTTATCCGGCGTGTCTCTTCCATAGCAATCTTATGAAAGTTATTACGGAATTCTTCATCGTGATATTTCTGCGGCATCATCTGGATAAAAGTCCCTATGGCTGTCAATGGATTTTTGATCTCATGGGCCAGTCTTGCCGCCAGATTTCCTAAAAAGGAGAATTTTTCGGACCGGCTCAAGAGGGCATGTGATTGCTTGAGTTCTTCCATCTGTTCCTGAAGCCTGCTGTAAAGTTTCGCGTTTTCTATGGCGATAGCGATCTGAGGTGCAAAAACTTCCAGTGTTTCTCGAGTTTCTTTGGGCACCTCCTTTCCATCAACCTCATCCGTGGCAATAATACCGATCACCTTGGAGCGAGTGATAAGAGGGATTACATACACCGAAGTCGGTTTGCCGTGGGTCAACATAATGTTTTCTTTTCTAAGGGTTGAGCTTTTTACCTCAGGCACATATTCCGGCCGTCCGGTGTTGGTTACCCTGACAAGAATATTGCTCAAACGGTTTAAAGAAACCTTGTAATTTTTGATGGCCTCGGGTATTTCACCATCAACACTAATACCGTGAATGTATTCAAGAAACCCTTTGTCTTCATTAACGAGCATAATTACGGCTCGGTTGATTCGGCATACGTTGGACAGAAGGTTCATGATTACGGCAAGGAGTTGTTCCAGGTCCAGCAAAGACAGGATTGCCTTGCCGGTTTCCTGTATGGCTTCAAGTTGTTTGATTCTTTTGTTAAGCTCTATATTCAGGAGGTTGACTTCCTCGTATTTTTGTTCGATGACCGCTTTATCTTCTTCCATTTCCGTTATGGTTTCCATAAGAACCGATTTTGAGGTGAAAAACCGTGAAAAAATCTCATGAAATCTGTTTTTGAAAGGCCATTTAATATGGTATTCACAGTATGAATTTCCATCAAAGTAACAACATGTTTCTTTAATAACTGCGGGAGCTCCTTCCCATATCAGCGGTAATGAAGCGTAAACACCTTGATTATACAGGCATATATTTTTTGTTACATCCATTTTAGAATCCCAGTATAAACGGACAATCGCTTCATTTTTTTTAAGTTCAACAAGCTCAACTCTCTTGTTTCTATTCCAGCGGTCATTTACTTTCTGGCCATGCTTGAGCGCTTTTCTAACAGACCAAAATGCCTTGAATACAATACGCTGAGCGTAACCCAGAGAAATGTTTTCTGTAGCATACCTGCCGATTTTATAAGCCGCCTTTTCATCATTAAGGATCGATGCCGCTCTTTCGTATAACTTTGAAATAACGCTGCAGGAAATCCAACTGTTGGGATCTCTTAAAAAACTTTCAGGATCCTGGAGAGCATCGATTTCAGGATCAAGATTCTCCAAAAGAGCACTGCGGTCGCCGTCATTATATTTTTTGACATAATCAAGGATTGCTCTGGAATTTATGCAGCTCGTTTCCTTTTCCATTTTATTAGCCGTTGTTATGAGTCAAAAACTTAGTGGGTTTGCTCCCGCCCCAAGGATAATAGGGATCGGGAATCAACGCTTCGCCAGAATTTATAAAGGTAAAATTCGGGTGTTTCTTTGACCTGACATCAATTTTTTATATTTTTCCGTTAAAACGGGCACCGATTTTTTAAAAGTCGAAAGGCTTTTTCCCTGTACGTTAAATATTGACCTGTTCTTGTCTCTGAAACATTGGTCTGGTATGGCGCCATCCCTTAAGGACTGAGACGGAAGTCTGAAAAAAGGCATAATATTTAAAAGTGCGTTTTTTATTTTTTGCGTGTAATTGGACAGGTTAAAAATTTTTGTATTATAATCGAGGATAGTCTCAAAGTCCAAATTTTTCGACGGCTGTCTGACAATATTCTGCCCAAAAACACCGTCATCATCAAAAACAACATCCGGCAGAGAAACGGCAAGGTCATAAATCTTGGTTTTGGGATATACATGACATTCCCCGACCTTAAAGACATGTCCGCCCGGACCCTTGTCTTTAGATAAATTTTGGACAAAGGCCAGGCTCTCTTTAAGATCTTTTTCCGTATCACCCGGATACCCCGCAATCATAAAAATTATCATCGGGATTTCATTTCGGGCGGCCTCTTTGAAAATAGCTTTGGTATTTGCAATATATTTTTCATAATGAGATTTGTCCTTAACCTTATTCATGCGTCTTAACGTGCTGTAACTGGCCGACTCAAAACCAAGGGCGATAATGCCGCACACATCCGCAATGCCGGAGAGCAGGGAAGGATCGAGCACATCGCAACGACTTTCAAAATTAACTTTCATTCCCAATGACCTGAGTAACGGGAACAGGTCAAAAGATTTAAAGAGAGCATCGCTGACCAGCAGGGTATGGGCATTAATCTTATCCGCCAAATTTTTCAGGTCGTTATGGATTATTTCAAAAGGCACTTTTCTTCTATGGGGTCGCATAAATTCTTCCATGCAAAAATTGCACCCATAGGCACAGCCCCTGCTGAACGCATATGGCAGAATATCATACTCCCCGGGGTGCATTAATAAATCAAGGTTAAGAAGCGCTTTTCGGGCAAGATCAAACCGTTTCCCTCTCCTGCTTAAATAGGTTTGACCATTCTTTTTCCATGCA
>JAUVTO010000079.1 GCA_030601485.1 Desulfobacterales bacterium
CCCGGTTACGGTCACACATCCTGAGGTTACACGATATTTCATGACAATCCCGGAAGCCTGTCAGCTTATTCTCCAGGCAGGTGCCATGGGCATCGGTGGCGAGATATTTTTATTGGATATGGGCACATCCATAAAGATTAACGACATAGCCCGGGATCTTATTCGTCTGTCCGGATTTGAACCTGACGCGGACATTAAAATCGAATATATCGGTCTCAGACCCGGAGAAAAGCTTTACGAAGAATTAATCATTGAGGGAGAAGACGTTATTCCCACCAGTCATGAGAAGATCATGGTACTAAAGGGGATAGAGTGCAATTTGCCGATGTTAAACGGCAAGATAAACGACTTGATACAAATGTCTATGATCCAGGAAACAGAAAAGATTAAAGCAAAGCTAAAAGAGATTGTTCCAGAATATAAGCCTGTATAAACTGTTTTTAAAAACATCAATATTATATCAAAGATTGCAAAAGCCGTGATAATCGATTTCGTATGACACGGCTTTTTGTTTTTAATGACAGTACAAGCTTGAAAATTTATTCATTGGATTAGAAGATAAACTTATTGACACCATTATTGAAATCAATTTAAACGTAAAGTGTTGTTTAATAATGATAAAAGTTGAGATCAGACATGAAAAACCAAAGTATTTCGAAAATTCAAACGCTCCTTGAAAAAGGCGTTAAGATTCCCAATCCCCAAAATATTGAAATCGGCCCTGAAGTTGACACGGATAGGATTTCCGGTGATGGGGTTGTTATTCATGCGGGTTGCAAACTGTACGGAAGTTCGACGCTTATTTTACGAGGTTCAAAGCTGGGGTATGAAGGTCCTGTGACCATTGAGAATTGCCAAATAGGACCTCAAGTAGAACTTAAAGGAGGTTTTTTTAAGAATGCCGTTTTTTTAGAGAAAGCAAGTATGGGTTCAGGTTCCAATGTTCGGGAGGGGACAATACTGGAAGAAGAATCGAGCGGTGCCCACACGGTGGGTCTGAAACAAACCATTCTTTTCCCTTTTGTGACTCTGGGGAGTCTGATCAATTTTTGTGACTGCTTGATGTCCGGCGGTACAAGCCGGAAAAACCACAGTGAAGTTGGAAGTTCTTACATCCATTTTAACTATACACCCAATCAAGACAAGGCCACCCCGTCTTTAATTGGCGACGTGCCCAGGGGAGTTATGCAGAATCAGCGCCCGATATTTTTAGGAGGGCAGGGCGGTCTTGTGGGTCCGTGCCGCCTGGAGTTCGGTACCGTCATAGCCGCCGGTTCAATATTTCGAAAGGATGAATTAAGGCCTGAACGCCTGCTTATCGGGGACATGGCCAAGGGTGGAAGTATGCCGTTTACGCCTGGAGTATATTATAACATCAAACGGATAACGGTTAATAACATTATTTATATTGCAAACCTGATTGCTCTCGATCACTGGTATACGCATGTACGCTCCCAGTTTATATCGGATGATTTCCCGGAACCTCTTTTTGATGGCCTAAAAGAAAAGCTCGACATGGCCATTGATGAAAGAATACACAGATTAAAGGCCCTAAGCCGAAAGATGTCTGATTCTGTGACAGCCTATCAACATCATGCGAAAGAAAATACATCGCCTCTGGTTCTACAACAGAAAAATGAGCTTTATAAAAGATGGACTAAACTTGAAGAAAATATAAAAGCTCAGCGAAATGTAGAAGAAAACACAAGTTTGAGAGATATTTTTCTGGAAAAGATCGATCTCGGCATCAAAACATCAGGCAAGGATTACATTTCAGTGATCAAAGGACTGTCAATTGAAGACACAAAAGCAGGGACCGCTTGGCTTCAAGGAATTGTTGACCACATTACTGCTGGAGCAATTAAGATCATACCGTCATTTACCTAGAAATATTTGCCACCAAGGCACAAAGACACGAGGGATTTTGTTATTCGTTCTTAGTGTCTTGGTGCCTTAGTGGCGATAAAAAAGCTTCTATAAATATACAATAATTACTAAATGATATATAAGCATTATTAAAGGAAATGATTATGGGTGAATTGTTTGGCACAGACGGAATACGGGGTGTTGCCAACCAATATCCGATGACCCCTGAAATAGCCGTAACCATCGGAAGGGCTGTTGCGGCAATTTTCAAAGGAGATGATAAGCAATCAAAAATTATCATCGGTAAGGATACCCGTATTTCCGGGGATATGCTGGAACATGCTCTGGTCTCCGGGATCTGCTCCATGGGTGTGGATGCATATCTTACGGGGATTCTGCCGACTCCGGGTGTGGCTTTTATGACATCTTCAATCGGCGCAAACGCCGGCATTGTGATTTCCGCATCCCACAATCCTTATTATGACAACGGAATAAAAATCTTTAAAGGCAACGGTTATAAGCTTTCCGATGAAGAGGAAGATGAAATAGAACAGCTTGTATTTAATAAGAGCATTGCTTCAACATCAAAATCGGTGCGGGATACCGGCCGTGTTTATAAAATCGCTGATGCCGGAAGCGCGTACGGAAATTTTTTGAAACAAACCGTTTCGGAGAAATATTATTTCAAAGGCATAAAGATCGTCATGGATTGTTCAAACGGTGCAACGTTTGAAGTTGCACCGGCAATTTTGACCGAACTTGGCGCAAAGGTTAAAACACTTTATGTTACCCCCGATGGTAAAAATATTAATGATAACTGCGGATCCCAACATCCTGAGCACCTGAAAAAAGCTGTTGTTAAAGTCGGCGCCCATATCGGGCTTGCCTTTGATGGAGACGGCGACAGGCTTATTGCGGTTGATGAAAAAGGGATCGTTGCAACAGGTGACCAGATCCTGGCGGTTTGTGCAAAATTCATGAAAAAAAAAGGGCTTCTTAAAGGCAATCGGGTGGTCAGCACGGTCATGAGTAACATGGGGCTTGGGCTAGCCTTAAAAAAAATGGGCATAAAACATATGAAGACAGCGGTCGGGGATCGTTATGTTATGGAAAAAATGGTTTCTTCAGGGGCTGTTCTGGGGGGAGAGGATTCCGGCCACATGATTTTTTTAAATCACCATACAACCGGAGATGGTATTCTTTCCGCATTAAGACTGATTGAAGCAATGAAAGAGGAATCAAAACCGTTGTCCGAGCTTTGTAAAATAATGACGGTATTTCCTCAGGTCCTCATAAACGTAGATGTTGCACGAAAACCCGACCTTGAAAATGTTCCGGACATTAAAGATGCTATAAAATCGGTTGAACCTGTGCTGGGGGAAAAGGGCAGGGTGGTTGTTCGTTACTCCGGTACACAGCCGATATGCAGGATAATGGTAGAAGGACCCACCATAGATGAAACCCGCAAGTATTGCAGGCAATTAGCTGATATTGTAAAGGAAACTCTCGGAAAGTAATGCCTAAATTTTATGGTATGTTATTATTTTTAAATTCGTGTGTATTCGTGTTCATCCGTGGTGTTATTTAACCGCAACTGTTATAAAAATCAATCCCGACTCCCCAATATTCTGAGCAGCATAAGAAAGAGATTAATAAAATCTAAATACAATGTCAGAGCACCTAAAATTGCACCTTTTCTAATGGTCCCACCGTCAAGCCCGTCTGGCTGTGAAAGCGCCATAGTCTTGAGTTTCTGGGTGTCATATGCTGTCAGCCCTACAAAAACGATCACGCCTATATAACTGACAATCAGGCTCATTCCCGAACTGCGTATAAATAGGTTGACAACCGATGCAATAACAATACCGATAAGCCCCATAAACATGAACTGACCCATTGAGGTCAGATCACGTTTTGTTACCATACCGAAAATACTTGATGCAACGAAAGTTGCGGCACAAATAAAAAATGTTGATGTGATCGAAGATCTTGTATAGATAAGGAATATCGCAGAAAGTGTCGCGCCGTTTAATGCAGCATAAAGAACAAACAGAGATGTTGCGGTGGACGCCTGCATTTTTTGGACCCTCGCACTGATGCTGAAAACAAGAGCGAGTTCACCGATTATCAAACCAAAAAATATTATTTGATTTCCAAAGATAAATCTCATCATGGTTTCGCTGTTTGATATAAAATATGCTACAAAACCTGTGATTCCAAGGCCGATGGCCATCCAATTATAGACACTTCGTATAAATTCGTTAACCTGAATTTGGGTCCGTGTCCTTTTAAGCGGAATTGATTGCATTATGTCCTCCTGTATATCAGTTTCGAGACCTTTGCAAAAAAAGGTAGATTTATAAGTAACACAGGAAATTGGTTTTGCAAGATCAAATCGTTTTTTATTTTATTGTCAGATATCGTGAACGAGCTAAATAGGACACAGATTTTCGCAAATATACACAGATAATATTATTATTTCTTAATTTAAGAATCTTGATAATCTGTGTTCATCTGTGTCCAAAAAAGGAAATTCCTATACCATCAAGTTAAGTTAAAAGAGCTCTGATTGTCATGAAACCCGAGCAGACATATCAAGATTTAAAAGAACTTGCTGAAAAACTCGGCGTCGCTGTATCAGAGCAAAATCTTCGCAGTACCGGAATAAAAGCTAAAAGCGGATTATGTAAAGTTAAAGGAAAAAATATTCTTATCATGGAAAAGCGGTTACCGTTTCAAGATAAAAATGAAATCCTCGCATCTTGTCTGAGCAAACTGCCTCATGAAGATATTTTTATGGTTCCGGCTTTACGTGAATTTTTAGATAGTTTCCATCCATAAATGGCTATTTTTCCGATGAGCGGCGTTCTCCGCGGGTTTCCGCCCTCGACGTGCTTCAAGTACGCCTCGGGCGAAAATCCTTGTGCGGCCTTGCTCATGGAAAAAATCCCTCATTTATAAATTGGAAACTACTTATTGCTCAAAAGTAAAAAGCTCCAAATTCAAGGCGTGCAAATTCCGTTTCCGTTTTAAAAAAAGCAGGGTAATAGTTAGAATATAAGCCTGCCAATAAAGGCTCTTTAAGAAAGTTTACATAATATACCTTATCAGACGTTAATAAATTTATTCGTAAGCATTCACGGATTCAGAGTTCATAGGTTCAGGGTTACCTTTATGCAAAATTAGAATTTCTGGTTTGTTGAGGTTTGGGTTGAATGGGATTGTCAACTGTGATAGTCTTTCATTCAAATTATGAGAGAATCGAATTAATTTGACTTTAATGAACTCACACTCCGGAAATCTATACTCAGAACAATCCTACATGGACAAACAACATATCTACACCGTTTCCGAATTAACAGCCAAAGTTAAAGTATTGCTTGAAGATAGTTTTTCATTTGTCTGGATATACGGTGAAATATCGAATCTAAGGATTCCGGCTTCAGGGCATTTTTACTTTACATTAAAAGATGAAAAAGCCCAGATAAATGCGGTAATGTTTCGAGGGCAAAACCGAAATTTAAAATTTATGCCCGAAGATGGCATGAACGTAAAAGGAATTGGCAGGGTAAGTGTTTATGAGCCGAGGGGTACCTATCAAATAATATTAGAATATCTTGAGCCCAAAGGAACCGGAGCAATACAGCTGGCTTTTGAACAACTAAAGGAACGACTGACTGATGAAGAGCTTTTTGATGAAAAACATAAAAAGCCCCTACCCTTTTTACCCCGCAAAATCAGCATAATAACCTCGCCTACCGGTGCGGTCATCCATGACATTCTAAAAATCGTTAACAGACGCTTTCCAAACATTCCTATTGAAATCATTCCGGTCAAAGTGCAAGGGGATGGATCTGAAACGGAGATTGTATCGGGAATTGAAACCATAAATGATCGCTCTGATTCAGATGTTGCAATTTTGGCCAGAGGCGGCGGTTCTCTGGAAGATTTGCATGCTTTTAACTCTGAAGATGTTGCCCGGGCTATTTTTGCATCTAAGATTCCCATAATTTCGGCGGTGGGTCATGAAACCGATTTCAGCATAGCAGATTTTGTTGCCGACCTTCGGGCGCCAACACCATCCGCCGCAGCCGAACTGGCGGTTCCTCTTAAGAGTGATCTGATAAAAAAAAATGCCGAACTTACCAGTACGTTAACAATTAGGTTTTCACGATATATTAACCATCTTCAAACCCTGGTAAAAGAAATGACAAATCGGCTGGCAGATCCGAATAAAAGAATAGAGGATTTGAGACTCAAAACAGATGACCTGCTTTCACGACTGATCAGAACATTTAAAGCAAATATCATTCAGCAGCAAGAACGGTTTGCATGGCGATTTGAAAAACTTAACTCACACAATCCCTTAATCTATATAAAAAAGTCTAATGAAAAGCTTGAGCATAACTATAATAACTTACTTACTTATATTAGAATATATCTAAGTAAAAAACAATTCTTCCTTCGAGAACTTGATGCAAAATTAACCGCCCTAAGCCCCAATGCTATTCTGGATAGAGGGTACAGTATCACCAGAACCATTCCGGACGCTATTATTGTCCGAAACCCGCAGCAAGTAGAGATTGGTCAGGATCTTGAAGTTATGGTTGCCAAAGGCTCATTAATTTGCAGCGTAAAAAGGAAGCAACATTATGGCAAAACAGACATTTGAAAAAGCGATGAAAAAACTTGAACTGATTGTTCAGCAGCTTGAATCCGGTGATCAACCGCTTGAAGAAGCAGTCAAAAAGTTTGAAGAAGGGGTTAAACTCTCAAAATTCTGTTCTGAAAATCTGGATCAAACAGAAAAAAGAATTACTCTTTTACTTAAAGACCAAACCGGGAATCTATTTGAAAAACCATTTATCTCTGAAAGTGAATCAGAAAATGGATAGCTTTGATTTGGATTCATATCTTTTTTTTAAACAAAAACAGATAAATCAGACAATTGATAACATAATAGACCAAACCTCTAATTCCAGCGTGGTTGTCAGTGCCATGAGGCATTCTCTTGTGGCGGAGGGAAAACGCATAAGACCAATTCTTTGCATGTCTGCTTCCCGGGCTGTTGGTGGTAAGACTGAAGATGTTATAATGGTTTCTTGCGCCCTTGAAATGATTCATACGTACTCTTTAATTCATGATGATCTTCCTGCAATGGACAACGACGACCTTCGCAGGGGCAAACCAACGTGTCATATTGCATTTGATGAAGCCACAGCAATTCTGGCAGGTGATGCCCTGCTTACGCTGGCTTTTGAAATCCTTTCATCAATTGAACTCAACAATATTAACAACGCCTTTAAATGGCTCCGGGTTATAAATATAATCGCAAAGGCTGCCGGATATAAAGGAATGATTGAAGGGCAGATAAAAGACATTGCCGCCGAAGGTAAACGGATCGATTTAAAAGATTTGGAAAAAATGCACGCTTTAAAGACAGGTGCGCTTATTGAAGCATCAATAAGTACCGGGGCTATTTTGGGAAACGGAAGCGTTGAACAGATTAAACAGCTCGATATTTATGCAAAAAATATCGGACTTGCCTTTCAGGTTATCGATGATGTCCTGAATGTCGAAGGTGATCCTGCTGTTATGGGCAAAGATGTGGGCACCGATCAAGTTCGTGAGAAAAGCACCTACCCTTCTATACTGGGAATTGATAAATCAAAGGAATTTGCAATAAATTTGGTCAATAACGCCTTGCAAGCACTCGATTATTTTGATAACAAATCTGATCCGCTTCGCGCCATCGCACATTATATTATTGATAGAAAAAAATAAGCATAAAGTTGTAGAATTTACGAGACGTTTAACCAGTGCCCGAACGAAAACCAGGATTTTTCGTTAAGATCAAGCCTCCGACCCGTAGGGCCTACGCCCCGGAGGGGAAGACGAAAATTTTAACCACCCCAGTACGATCTGCCGGACCTACGGGGCAGGCAGTAATACTGGTAGTATTTCGAGGATTAAAATTTGAGTCTGACGCAGATATTGGCGGAAAAGACAGTTTTCG
>JAUVTO010000180.1 GCA_030601485.1 Desulfobacterales bacterium
CGAGGATTATTTTTTGAGCATAACGCAGAGATTGTGCGAAAAGACCATTAATCAATAGACTCATGTATCTAATGTAAAAACAAGGAATTAACTTTTAAATGTTAAATTAAAGCATTACATTATTCGGACATCAATTCTCTGATTTTTTTGACGTGTGTGTCTCCGTTGGGATTATTGGTAATATAATCGTTAATCACCGGTTCCACAGCCTTGCGCCATCTGGCATTTTCTTCATCAGACAGGGGTATAATTTCGTTGCCCAGACTTTCTGTATATTTCCTGCCCTCTTTATCGGTGCTGTCCCATACCTTTCCGTGAACCCCTACATATTTTTCACTAACCGTTTCAAAAACCTTCTGTATATCAGCCGGAAGGGCGTTCCACTTGTCAAGATTCATTACAATGAAAAAGGTGGTTGTGTAGCCGACGCTGTAACATTCGGTAGTATATTTGATAACTTCGGCCTGTTTCCACCCTTTTAGAACTTCCATGGGGCCAAATGTTCCCTCTACAACCCCTTTATTCAAGGATTCATAGGTTTGACCCTGCGGCATTGCCACCGGAACACCGCCGAGTGCTTCAACTACCTTGGCGCTTAGACCGGTAGCTCTGATTTTCATGCCCTTGAGATCTTCAAGTTTTCTTACCGGTTTTTTTGTATGAAGAAGTCCCGGGCCGTGCGCATGAAGATAGAGGACTTTTACGTCATTTAATTCTTCAGGCTTGAAGGTCTTTGCAAATTCCTGAGCAACCTTGCTGGCCACTTTTCCATCCGGATAACCCATGGGGAGATCAACTGCTGCCATGACCGGAAAACGTCCTCGGGTATAGGCGAAGAGACTGAATCCCAAATCTGAAATTCCCGTGACCACGCCGCTGAAACATTGGGGAGCTTTTGTCAAGGTTCCGCCGGGAAAAACGGTGATCTGCACTTTATTATCGGTGAGGGTTTCAATTTCCTTGGCCCAGTCCATTGCAGCTTTTGTCTGACCGTGGGTAGGGGGAAAGAAGATGCTGAATGTCAGGTTGATTGGTGCGGCTTCCGCAGCCAGGGCGCCTGTTGATAATAAGGCGACGCACAGGGTTGTGACCAGGCAAGATAGAAAAAATTTTTTCATAATCAAGACCTCCTTTTCGTTAAATGTTATACTTGAATTTCAGAACTTTAGGTAATTTCCATATTTATCATCGTCCCGATATAATAAAATCAAAAGGAAGACAATAAAAATATTATTTTATTATTTTATTTGCTTTTGCAAAGCGTTTATGTCCCCATCCTCCAAATCAAATTACGATCAAATTACGAGTCTTCTTGACATTGAGATTTTATTAGTCTAAAAGCTCCCTGATCTACATTAATGATGGGATAGTAACAGAAAAATAATTTATAACAAAATCTAAAACTTTTTATGAAAGGAGATTAAAAATGACAGCAACAATTATCAAGGGAACTGAAGTCAGGGACAAGATACTTGAAGAAATTGAGGCCGAGGTTGCAGAAATTAAGGAAAAACATGGTGTTGTTCCCGGTCTAGTAACCATTCTGCTTGGCGAAGATCCAGCTTCCATTTCCTATGTAACCGCGAAAATTAAGACAGCTCACAAGCTCGGTTTCAACGAGATTCAGGAAAGTCAGTCTCCGGATCTTTCCGAGGAGGCTCTTCTTGATCTTGTTGAAAAATACAACAAAGATGATTCCATTAACGGCATCCTTGTTCAGTTGCCCCTTCCAAACCATATTGATGACAAAAAAGTATTAAACGCCATCGATCCTGACAAGGACGTGGATGGATTTCATCCCGTAAATGTGGGGCGTCTAATGATTGGCGGAGATGCGATCAAATTTCCTCCATGTACACCGGCTGGCATACAGGAAATGATTGTTCGGTCCGGTGTTGAGACAAGCGGAGCGGAGGTAGTGGTTGTGGGCCGTTCCAACATCGTAGGGAAACCCATAGCCAATCTAATGCTCCAGAAGGGCCCGGGCGCCAATTCAACCGTAACAATCGTTCATACCCGTACAAAAGACCTGGCTGCACATTGTAAGCGTGCTGACATCCTGATCGTTGCCGCCGGTGTCCCGGGACTGGTAAAACCCGAGTGGATCAAACCTGGTGCATGCGTAATTGACGTGGGTGTCAACAGGATCGGTGAGAAAATAAGCGAAAAAACCGGGAAAAAGATTGCAATTTTGAGCGGAGATGTTGATTTTGATGCGGCCAAAGAAATTGCGGGCTATATTACACCGGTGCCCGGTGGTGTTGGACCCATGACCATCACCATGCTGATGAAAAACACACTTAAATCCCTTAAATTTAAACTGGGGATTGCCTAACCCTAATTTAATAGTATAGGAATTTCCTTTTTTGGGACACAGATGAACACAGATTAAAAAGTTTTTTAAATTATAAATAATATCTGTGTATATCTGCGAAAATCTGCGTCCTATTTAACTTGATTTATTTAGAAGCAGGTTATATGACGCCGAAAACCTAAAAATTACGCCTGATTTTTCAGGCAAACGGTTTTCGGCGTCAATTGCATATAGAACATTTGAGACTTCTCATCTTATTCGGATCTCATTAACAATTTTTTGTTTCGGATTCCCGCCCTATGCTTCGCAAAAAATTGCTCAACTTAGGCTAAAGTTTTTTTGCATAATGTCGAAAAATACTAAAGATACGTGTGGGCAATAATCGAAATTATTGACAGCGTCATTGTATGTATGATAAAATAAATAATTATTTTTCAAAATACAACCCATTGAAATACAATCTATATTTTATATGCCGTTTCAATTGTAGAATTTCCGAGAGGTTAACTTACGGCTGGTAAACGTATTGAAACCTATAACTTCTTGAAATAATAAAAATGACAGTGAATTCGTCGATGTTAAAAATTTTTATCGATCGAGTAAAACAGACTTTTTATACGGTTAAAAAAATCATTAAGCACCGGAAAATCTCATTTTTTATTTTAAGTTATACCGGATCTACCGTAAAACAACTCACTGTTTCCAGACGATTTTTAGGTATTATCAGCGCATGTGCTACTCTCTTTGTAATATTGGCCGCTTTTGTTATCTACGATTATATTAATGTTAAAACAACATTCAACAAACAGGAACTCGAAAGCAAGATTACAGATCAAAATGATGAGATCGTCACCCAGCGCCGGCAGATTCAAAAGTTCGCGGATGAGATCAACACCTTAAAGTCAACGCTGGTTGATTTAAACAATTTTGAAAAGAAAATACGAATTATTGCCAACATTGAAAAACCTGCCGAAGATGACATCCTTTTTGGAGTGGGCGGTTCAACTCCCGAAGATCTGGATTTACAGGCTTCCCTAACAGAAAAGCAAAACGGTCTGATGCGCGAAATGCATTCGCAGACCCGGCAGCTAACCCTGGCATCAATCAATCAACAAAAAGGGCTTGAATCCCTTTATAACGAGCTTGTAAATCAGCGAAATCTTCTATCCTCCACCCCCTCGATCCGTCCGGCAAAGGGGTGGATATCTTCGGGATTCGGATACCGGGAATCTCCTTTTACAGGTCTTCGAGAATTCCATAAAGGATTGGATATTGCCAATCGCAAAGGGACTCCGATTATTGCTACCGGGGACGGCACGGTAACATTTACCGGGTCCAAGGGATTTTTAGGCAAAATGGTTGTCATTAATCACGGCCATGGAATGGTTACCCGTTACGGGCATTTACAGAAGATATTAATAAAACGGAAAGAAAACTTAAAGAGAGGCGATACCATTGCGCTTATGGGCAATTCAGGGCGCGGTACGGGCCCCCATCTCCATTATGAGGTTTTATTAAACGGAATTCCGATAAATCCAAAAAAATATATTCTGAATTAAACGTCTTGGGACTTATACGACTCAATATAATCAACTAACATTCTTTGTATTTATTTCACTTTTCTTCCCTTTCATTTCATTTTATATTTCTTACCGTGAGGTCGTCATATCCGGTTTTGCAAAATTTACGGATTAATGGTATACTCTGAGCCACCAATATAACTTAGTACACGCATTCTTAAATACGATTACGTATAATAGTTGGTTTATTCATTTTATTTAAAAGTTTTAAGTGAAAAGTGATCTAAAGTGCCTAAAGTTTACCCTGTGGAATGCGGAGCCTATTCCTCCGGGGTTGATG
>JAUVTO010000118.1 GCA_030601485.1 Desulfobacterales bacterium
CAGAGAGCTTCCGGGCAAAGGAGGACGTAATAATGTCAAAACAAGCCATAGGTTCTGTTCTGGTCGTTGGGGGCGGAATTGCAGGAATCCAGGCATCCCTGGACCTGGCTGATTCAGGCTACCTTGTCTATCTGGTTGAAAAGAATTCGGCCATCGGTGGAGTAATGTCACAATTGGACAAGACTTTTCCAACCAATGACTGTTCCATGTGCATCATATCACCCAAACTGGTAGAAGCTGGAAGACATCTGAATGTAGAGCTTCTAACCATGACCGAAGTAGAAGAGATAACCGGCGAAGCGGGCAATTTTCATGTAAAGCTGCTTCAGCAACCCCGTTATGTAGATATAAATAAATGTACCGCATGCGGAGAGTGTCAAAAGGTATGTCCAATAGAGATTTCCAACCGGTTTGACGAGGGGCTGCAAAACCAAAAAGCTGTGTTTCAACTTTATCCACAGGCAATGCCCGGTGCTTATACCATAGAAAAAAAAGGCGTTGCGCCATGTAAGGCCGCCTGCCCTGCCAATCCGAGTGTTCAGGGATGCCTGGCCCTGATAAACCATGGTAAATATAAAGAGGCATACGAGCTCTTTATGGAAGAACATCCGTTTCCCGGAGTATGTGGTCGGGTCTGTCACCAGCCATGTGAAGTAATCTGCACAAGGTCAAAGGTGGATAAACCGGTTTCAATTCGGTCTATCCACAGGTTTCTTGCAGACTGGGCTAAAGAGAACAATATCTCTTTCAAGCCTGAGGTTAAACCAAAAAGAGAAGAAAAGGTGGCAGTGATCGGCAGCGGACCGGCCGGACTTGCTTGTGCCTATTTTTTAGGGATTGAAGGTTACCAGGTTACCGTACTGGAAAAACATGAGGTCCTCGGCGGCATGCTGAGAATTGGTATCCCCGAATACAGGCTTCCGCGTGATATCATCGAATCAGAAATACAGGTGATTCGGGATCTGGGAGTCCGGTTTGAAACCGGAGTGGATATCGGAAATGATATCACAATAGGGCAGCTCAGGGAGAAGGGGTACAAGGCATTTTTTATGGGCGTCGGAGCACAGGAGTGTAAGGCGCTCGGTATTGACTGTGAGGATCTTGAAGGGGTTTATCCGGGTGTGGATTTTTTACGGGATGTGAATCTTGGCAAGGATGTTTCCATCGGTGACAGGGTCGCAGTAATCGGTGGCGGCAATGTTGCCATGGATTCCGCAAGAACCGCCCTTCGCAACGGTTCATCAAAGCCGTTTATCATATACCGGCGCAGTGAAGAGGAGATGCCGGCCAACGCGGAAGAGATAGAAGAGTGCAGGGAGGAAGGCATTGAAATTATTACCTTGACAACTCCTGTCCGGGTTATCGGAGAAAATCAAAGGGTAAGGGCTATTGAGTGCATAAAAATGGAACTTGGCGAGCCGGACAGCAGCGGGAGAAGACGTCCTGTGCCTGTTGAAGGCTCCGAGTTTACTATTGATGTGGATGCCATGATTCCCGCCATCGGCCAGGAATCCGACTGGGCCTGTATTACCGACGAATGCGAGTGCACTCTCAGCGATTGGGGCACCGTTAACGTTGATTCTGTAACATTCCAGACAGATGATCCGGACATATTTGCAGGCGGTGATGCCGTAACCGGTCCCAGTACAGTAGTAGATGCAATTGCGGCGGGAAAAGAGGCGGCAGTTTCAATCGATCGGTTTTTAAAAGGCGAAGACCTGAAAAAGGAAAGACCTGAAAAAGCGGAACCGTTTCCGGACATGGATATCAGTAATGTCCCGCCTCTTGAAAGAGAAAAAATGCCGTGTCTTTCGCCTGATGATCGAACAGGAGGTTTTAAAGAAGTCCAGACCGGGATGGATGAACAAATGGTAAGAAGAGAAGCGGCACGCTGTCTTGAATGCGGTGTCTGTTCCGAGTGTTACCAATGTGTAAAAGCTTGCCTGGCAGGGGCCGTAGAGCATGAGATGAAACCGGTTGCGCACGAGATCCATGTGGGAGGCGTAATTCTTGCACCGGGGTTTACACCCTTTGATCCGGCCCGATACGACACATACAGTTATGCTTCCCACCCCAATGTGGTTACCAGTATCGAGTTCGAGAGAATGCTTTCCGCCTCTGGACCATATGAAGGGCACCTGGTCAGGCCTTCGGACAAAAAGGCACCGGCCAAAATAGCCTGGTTGCAATGTGTAGGGTCAAGGGACATAAATACCTGTGACAACAGCTACTGTTCGTCGGTCTGCTGCATGTATGCCAATAAACAGGCTGTGATAGCCAAAGAGCACAGTGACGATCCTTTGGATACCGCAATTTTTTTCATGGACCTGCGAACCTATGGCAAGGATTTTGACAAGTATAATCTGAGGGCTCAGGAAGACCATGCCGTCCGTTTTATCCGATCGAGGATCCACTCGGTTTTCCCTGATGAAGATGACAAGCTCCGCATCGTATATGCTACTGAATCAGGAAAAAGAGCAGAGGAGAAGTTTGACATGGTTGTCCTTTCCGTGGGGCTTTCTCCTAATAAAGATGTTGCGGGGCTTGCTGAAAAGATGGGGGTGGAACTTAACAACCACGGATTTGCCAGAACAAGCTGCCTTTCTCCGGTAAGCACCAACAGGGAAGGCATTTTCGTTTGCGGAACTTTTCAGGAGCCAAAGGATATACCGCATGCTGTAATGGAGGCTTCCGCCTCTGCGGCAGCCGCAACCGGCAACCTTTCCGATGCCAGGTGGTCTCTTACCCGCGCAAAGGAAATGCCCCCCGAAGAGGATGTGACCGGACAGAAACCTCGGATTGGCGTATTCGTGTGTAACTGCGGAATCAATATCGGCGGAGTGGCGGACGTCCCGGCAATACGGGATTATGCGAGGGATCTGCCCCATGTGACCCATGTGGAGGATAATCTTTTTGCATGCTCCCAGGACAATCAGGACCACATCAAGCAAATAATACGGGAAAAAGGTATCAACCGGGTGGTTGTGGCGTCATGCTCACCGCGCACCCACGAGCCGTTGTTTCAAGAAACTATCCGTGATGCCGGCTTGAACAAATACCTTTTTGAAATGGCCAATATTCGGGACCACAACACCTGGGTTCACATGGACAATCCGGAAAAAGCCACCGAAAAGGCCAAGGATTTAGTTCGCATGGCGGTTGCCAAGGCAACTTATAGTGAACCGCTGCATCAGGTCTCTTTAAAGATAAGCAAAGCCGCCCTTGTAATCGGCGGCGGAGTCTCGGGCATGGAAGCCGCCGTTGGAATCGCAGACCAGGGGCGCACGGTTTACCTGGTGGAAAAATCCATAGAACTTGGCGGAAACGCCAAGGTTCTCGGGACGACATGGCAGGGAGAAAAAATAGGACCCTATCTTGAAGATCTTGTGAACCGTGTGAAAAATCACCCCGATATCGAGCTTTCCATGCAGACAAAGGTAACCGGGACCACAGGATCCATTGGTAATTTTTCCACAACACTCACCTCTCTGAACGGAGAGGGCAAGGAAATTAAAATCGATCACGCGGTAACCGTCCTTGCCACAGGGGGAAGAGAGAAAATCCCAGAGCAATATCTTTATGGGGAGCATCCCGATGTGATGACTCAGCTGGACATGGACCGGGCGTTTACTGAAAGTGATGAACGACTCTCAGGGGCAAAAAGCGTTGTTTTTATACAGTGCGTGGAATCCAGAATACCCGAAAGGCCATACTGCAGCAAAATTTGCTGCACACACAGTCTGAAAAGCGCCCTGCTCCTTAAAAAAAAGAATCCTAAAATGAAGGTTTACATTGTCTACAGAGATATCCGTTCCTACGGATTCAGAGAAGAGCTGTATGTACAGGCAAGGGAGGCCGGAGTGATATTTATCCGCTACAGTCTGAAGGATCTGCCCAAGGTTGAATCCCTGGAAAACGATCATCTTTCGGTGACGGTTACGGATCATGTTCTCGGCATGCCGGTACGTCTTAAGCCGGATATTCTGGTACTCGCATCCGGGATTATTCCAAACGCCAATAATGAATTGTTTGAACTTTTCAAGGTTCCGGTAAACAGTGAGGGGTTCCTAATTGAAGCTCACGCTAAACTTCGTCCCGTCGATTTCTCATCAGAAGGAATCTTTTTAGCCGGACTTGCACATTATCCCAAACCCATGGAAGAGAGTATCGCCCAGGCAAAGGCTGCCGCCTCAAGGGCCATGACCATTCTTGCAAAGGAAGAAATCATGGTGGGTGGAGTTGTCGCATCGGTTGAGGAAGCAAGATGTGCCGCCTGTCTTACATGTGTCAGAACGTGCCCATACGGAATACCCAGGGTTAATGAGGATTCCCACGCCGTTATTGATGCGGCGGAATGTCACGGCTGCGGTGTCTGTGTGTCTGAATGCCCTGGAAAGGCAATATCACTTCAGCATTTCACAGACGAACAGCTTGTGGCAAAAACAAGCGCACTTTTTACCTCCGGAGGATGAAAAATGAACGAAACATTTGAACCACAGATTGTTGCCTACTGTTGCAATTACTGTGCTTATGCAGCCGCGGATCTGGCGGGTTCCATGCGCCTTTCCTATCCTTCCAATGTCAAGGTGATTCAGGTGCCCTGCACAGGTCGAGTGGACATTCTTTATCTCCTGAGGGCCATTGAGGATGGTGCCGACGGGATTTATGTGGCCGGGTGACTGGAAGGAGAATGTCATTTCCTGGAAGGAAATGTTAAAACAAGAAAAAAAGTGGAATATGTTCAAAGAACTCTGGAAGAGCTGGGTATTGAACCGGCCCGGGTAAGGATGTTCAACCTCTCCTCGGCCATGGGGCTACGATTTGCCGAAATTGCCAGAGAGATGACCGAGGAAATTCGAAAGCTCGGACCGAGTCCGGTTCAACCCTATCCAAAAGCAGATCAAAATTAACAACAGGACCGAACCACAAGAGGTGAACAATGATAGTAGCAGATCGAAAATCTCTGGATGAGATACAGGAGATGATAAAAGATTACAAAAAAATTCTTCTGGTAGGGTGCAAGGGCTGTGTGACCGTCTGTAATGTGGGCGGGATGAAAGAAGTGCAGATTCTAGCTTCTATTCTGAAAATTGCACGAAAGAAGGAGGGCGGAGAACTTCAGGTAGAGGAGAGAACCATAGAGCGTCAGTGCGATCCTGAATATGTGGAACAGCTCAGGGCCGACTTTGACAGGTTTGACGCCATCCTGTCTATGGCCTGCGGAGTTGGACCCCAGTTCCTTGCGGAAGCCTTCCCAACACAAAAAGTTTATCCCGCACTCGATACGAAATTTTTCGGGGGGGCGGTGCAGCACGGGATCTGGGAGGAACGCTGTGCAGGATGCGGCACGTGCGTAATCCATTTTTATGACAGTTTGTGCCCCATTGCCCGGTGTGCCAAGAGCTTGCAGCATGGGCCCTGCGGCGGAAGCGCAAACGGCAAATGCGAGATTTCGGAAGACGTCGATTGTATCTGGGACATCATTGTCAGAAAGAAGATGGAGCAAGGGCGCCTGGAGGACCTCAGAACCTACAGGGCCTTCAAAGACTGGCGCTCGGCAAGAGACGGCGGTCCCAGAAAAAGTATAAGGGAGGAATTGGTGCAATGAGCGATAACGGATTGAAATCGGGAAGTAATCTGGAAAAAATTTTAAATGCAGGCCATTTTGCTTTTACAGGTGAATGCGGTCCGCCCAAGGGAGCTAATGTTGAGCATTTGAAGGAAAAGTTCGAGCATCTGAAAGGCATTGTCGATGCCGTAAACATAACCGATAACCAGACCGCCGTTGTGAGGATGTCCAGTACTGCGGCGTCGGCAATCATGGTTGCCCAAGGTCTTGAACCCAATTTTCAGATGGTTTGCAGGGATCGAAACCGCCTGGCTATAATGGCGGATATTCTGGGAGCATACTCTCTGGGTATCCGTAACATGCTGTGTCTTTCAGGTGATCACCAGCAATTCGGCAACCATCCTGAAGCAAAAAACGTCTACGACATAGATTCCATGCAGCTCATCGCCCTGGTTAAGATGATGCGGGATGAAGGCACGTTTATGAACGGCGAAGATATTGATGTTCCGCCGAAACTTTTCAT
>JAUVTO010000191.1 GCA_030601485.1 Desulfobacterales bacterium
TGGTTGTAGTAATAGTTATAAGGTCTGGATGAATATGGAAAATCGGACAATTCTTTAAAGGTTATACACCCGGGTTCAACGTGCCATATTCGCTTGCCCTGAGTGGTTGTTTGTTTTATAACCTTGGCCTTAATATCCATGCCAAGGAGTCCGGCAATTCTATTGACTTCTTCAACAAAGCTCTCGTTGTTATGACTGGTTTCCCCCACCCATCCACCGGTCTGTTTAACCCTTTGATGAATCATCTCATGCAGGAGGACATCACTGGCAACTCTTTTATTTAAATGGCGTATTCCCCATTTAAAATCAGTTGTAGGATAAACCGGCCGCATTAAATTTTTATGTAAATATATAAGATTTTCGGATACATGATAATATCCCAGACTTTTACCCTGTGGTGTTGATCCCCAGATAATGGCGCCGGGTTTATTTTCTCCATCAAAAAAAGTGTCATTCAACATTTTCCATTCATCAAAAGCCCACGCCACCACCTCACCAAACCGTTTCATTCCTTGGCTTTTCAAATCCGCCCACGTTGCCATATTTACCTCTATTCCACTATTCCACATATAGTCTCTGTCCCGGATAAATCTTATTTCTGGGCGTTAATCGGTTAATTCGCATAAATCGTTCAAGGGGCATTTTATGAAACTGAGCGATTTGAAAAGGACTGTCACCGGATTTAACCAGATATGTTTTTAAGTATTCACCCGAGGGTTTATCATCCTTGCGCTCGCGGATCTTTAAAACCTGCCCGATGTGGAGATTTGTTGTGGACAGATTATTTAGTCCCCGAATCTTTTTGGTTGTTGTACCGTATCGTTTGGCAATAATCCAAAGTGAATCACCACTTTTTACAACATGGCTCGATGCGTGTCTATGTTCGATTCCGGTGTATTTTCTGGATCTGTAAACAATCGAGCCCTTTCTTGGTATTTTGAGTTTTTTGCCTGCAACAATAAAGCTTGATCTGCGCAAATTATTTGCGCGCATAATGCTTCTCACGCTGCAACGATATCGTCTGGAAATAGTAGAAAGGCTTTCACCGGGTCTGATCCGGTGATATACGTAAGCGCGTTGGGGAGGATGTGAAACCGGTATTTCATCCAGCTTTGCCAGAAGAATTTGGCCTTTATCGGGTGGGACCCTGAGCGGATAGTTGTCTTGGGGAAGTATCCTGTAGCGGAGTTCGGGATTAAGTTTTCTGAGTGTTTGTTCAGTTACTCCGATTGTTTTGGCAACATTTCTAAGATGGACCTGCTTTGATACGGTTATTATTTCATATTCTAACGGCTTGTCCACAGGCACGGAATCGAGTCCGTATCTTTCCAAGTTTTTGACGATATGAAGCGTCGCCATAAATCTGGGGACATATCTTGCGGTTTCCAAGGGGAGACGTTCGTATAGATCCCAGAAATTGTCGAGATAATTTATATTCTGAGTCCTTATAACTCTGAGTACCCGTCCCTCCCCGCAATTGTATGCGGCCAGAACGGTTGTCCAATCGCCGAAGATGTGATGCAATTCTGACAGATATTCAATGGCGGCTTTGGTAGATTTCACCGGATCGAGCCGCCCATCGATGTATTTGTTACGTTTAAGACCGAATTTGTATCCTGTTGAGGGGATAAACTGCCAGAGGCCGAGCGCCCTGGCTCTTGAAAGCGCATTCACCTTGAATCCGCTTTCAATAAGCGGGAGCCATGACAATTCAACCGGAAGGCCGGCTTTTTTAAGGGCAGGAACAATTTGTGGTCGATATTTTCCGGAACGTTTGTATGCTTCAATGAAAAACCTTTTTTCGCCTTTTTTGGTAAAGCGGTCAATTTCATTCTGAATGTGTTTGTTCATCACCATGGGTATGGCGTTATGATTACCGTTTACAACGATATTGCGGGATGCGTAAATTTCAAGAATGCGTTTCGAGATCAAATACCGCAAATCTTCTTTTTGCTGTATTAGCTCGGCGGTGTCATCGGTATCGACCTTCAGGATTAAAGAGTAGGCATGATCCAGTGCTTCAAGAGCGTTTTCAAGCTCTCCTTTCTGCCAGAAATCTTGAGATGCTTGGCAAAAATCGAGGGCTTCATCAAAAATGGGTTGTATTTTATTTTCGGGGAGAGAATTTTCGGCTATTTTATTCTTATCTTTTTTATTGTGTATTGAGGTTTGAGCTTGGATAGTGTTTTCGGCAGGGAGATTATCAACCTGTGATGGTTTTTGCTCTTCAGGGTTGACCTTTTTAATAGATTCAGCAGAATCGGCGGCACCGGTCCGGTCCGGTAAAAAATCCGAGTCTTGTGAAAGCGGGGTGTTATGCAGAGTTTGTATGCATCCGCATAAGAGAAAAAACAGAAAAACCGGCAGAAAAAGAATTCGTAATTTCATCAAATCAGACTCCTTGAGCTATTCCAATTGGGGCGAAGCCCCTAAGTTCGTTTTCTTATGGCTTGATCTCCGATTACACAAAAGTAAGCACCCTTGTCAAGGGTTTATGTTATTGAAAAAGATCTACAGGTATCAATAATTATATTTTTTGATTGGTTTTGTGATATATTATATACTTTTTGTATTTAAAAATAGTGTCATTGGTTTTAAATCGATTGGTTTTAAAGAAACAAACGGATACCATAATCTCTGTTGATGCAAAGAATGCAAATCGCATGCCAAAAGAAGAAGAAGAGGGATAGAACTAAAAATCTAATAAAATCAATAGAATATAGTGAAATATTGCTTTCAGATGTAGCGTTTGCCATGGTGCGAATTGTCAATATGTAGATTGTTTTTGACAAAATCCGGTAAAAATGTATATAAAAACCGGCCCGGATTCTTATTTGCATTAAGTTGAATAAGGTTGAAAATGATAAAAATAAGCGATATTTTAAAGAAATAACAGTAAATATCTATATATTTCATCATATTTGTTATTAATGGATTAAAATAGGGGTTGATATTTATTATAGACGTAAGTATAAAGGGGGATTTATCGAGGGACCGCTTTTTATGTTGTGTTGACGTTATAAAGGAAATAGAAAGATTGAAGATGTGCGGCCAGAGTAGCTCAGTTGGTAGAGCGCCTCACTTGTAATGAGGATGTCGCGGGTTCAACTCCTGTCTCTGGCTCCATGTGTGAGAATACCTTTCAGGTGGGGTTCCCGAGTGGTCAAAGGGAACAGACTGTAAATCTGTCGGCGAAGCCTTCGGAGGTTCAAATCCTCCCCCCACCACCAACCTCAAAGTAAGTCGTATGTAGGAGATTTCGGTTTGTATATCGGGATCGATAATTACTACATGCTACATGGCTTCCTGCATGACTCTTACTGCGCTTTTTGAGGGGGATTGATATCTCTTAAAAATGGTTTTTTATGGGGGAATAATCAGCGTAAAATGTGCGGGAGTAGCTCAGTTGGTAGAGCTTCAGCCTTCCAAGCTGGATGTCGCGAGTTCGAATCTCGTCTCCCGCTCCAGACCGCAAATTGGCGGCCGTAACCCCGACAAGCCGGCCTGCGATTAGGAGAAAACAAACACGGGTTAATAAAGACCGCCCACGTAGCTCAGTCGGTAGAGCGCTTCCTTGGTAAGGAAGAGGTTCACCGGTTCAATCCCGGTCGTGGGCTCCATTAATTTTTCAGGAAGCAGAATCTATCTGATGGGTTAAATTCGTGACTTTTTACGAATGCGTCAAAATTGATACGAAAATATAATTTTCAAAGAATCCAGGGGAGGATGGAAAGATGGGGAAGGAAAAGTTTAAGAGGACCAAGCCGCATGTAAATGTGGGTACCATAGGTCATATAGATCATGGCAAGACGACCTTGACGTCGGCGATAACCAAGCACATGGGGATGAAGGGCATGGCGGATTATGTTCC
>JAUVTO010000167.1 GCA_030601485.1 Desulfobacterales bacterium
CGAAAATATAATACAAAGAGAGATTGACAGGACCCCAGACAATCCGAATCTTTACAGCACGCTTGGTGACCTTTATTTCAGCGAAAAAAAGTACGCCGAAACCATAAACGCGTACGAACAATCACTGGTGATCGAGCCGGACAACTCTCATGCTTTGAACAACCTGGCCTGGCTTCATGCCACATGTGAAGTCCAAAAATTTCGTGATCCTCAAAAAGCGTTGTATCTTGCAGAAAAAGCTGCCGGTCTCGAAAATTCCCCGTATATTCTCGATACTCTGGCTGAGAGCTATTTTGCAAACGGCCGGTTTGAAGAGGCGGTTGAATCCGAAATCAAAGCCCTTGAGTTGACGGTAAAGAACAGAAGCTATTATGAAAAACAGCTGAAAAGATTTATGGAGGCAGCTAAAAAAGCACCCTGAATTAAACCGATCATCTGATACAGACCTTCCGGACCTGCAGCAGGTCACAGTTTCCACCAAATATTTTTTCAATTCCATCCTGTTTCAAAGTCGTCATACCGTCTTTTATGGCCTGCTCCCTTAAAATTTTAATCAGAGAATTGCTCTGGATTAGTTTTTTCATCGGGTCGGTTCCCGGCAACAGTTCATGCAGACCCATGCGGCCCGCATATCCGGCATTGTAACAACGCTTGCAGCCGACGGGCCTGTTGAGAACCAAATTATTAGTATAAGGTATATGAACATTTTTTTCAAACGCTTCAAAAGATCCGTACTCCCGAACCAGAGCCTCATATTCACTTTTTGACGGATGGTAAGATTCTTTGCAATTTTTACATAAGGTGCGGACCAGGCGCTGAGCGAGGATGCACAGAATAGAATCTGAAAAGTTGAACGGATCCATTCCCATGTCAAGAAGCCTGGTTATGCTTTCCGGTGCGCTGTTGGTATGAAGGGTGGAAAATACCAGATGCCCGGTTAATGACGCCTCTATCCCTATTTTGGTTGTCTCCCTGTCGCGCATCTCCCCCACCATAATAACATCCGGGTCAGACCTTAAAAATGCCCGCATGGCGGAAGCAAAGTCGAATCCGATCTTGGGCTTTACCTGCACCTGCCTCAACCCTCTCTGGGTGATTTCCACAGGGTCTTCAGCGGTCCAGATCTTGGTTTCGGTATTATTGATATATGACAGAGCCGAATGCAAGGTTGATGTTTTGCCGGAACCGGTGGGACCGCACACAAAGATGAGGCCATATGGCTTTGTAATGGCGCTGACAAAGTTGTTGTAGTTTCTGGTTGCAAAACCTATTTTATCCAGAGGAAGCGTCTCACCGGCAGCCAGAATACGCATGACCACATCTTCCACTCCCCCCTGGGTCGGAATGGTCGCCACCCGGAGTTCAATGTCGGTGCCGCCGTATTTTTTGAATTTGATTTTTCCGTCCTGGGGCTTGCGTCGCTCCACAATATCAAGATCGGCCATGATCTTAATACGTGACACGATGTTATCTCTAAAAGTGGAAGAAATCGACTCCAATACCGCACAAACACCGTCCACTCGTATACGGATTCGAGTCTTCTCTTTGCCGGGATATGGCTCTATATGGATATCCGAAGAACCCCGATTATAGGCATCAATAATAATTTTGTTGACGAGCCGGACAATAGCACTGTCATCCTCATACAGGACGTACTCTTCATCTTCTATCTCTTCTTCCTCGCTCTGGAGTTGTAAAAGGATCTCTTCCATGGAAGCGAGTTCTTTTTCTTTCCGGGTAAAGAGCCTGATCATTTTGAGTATGTCCTGTTTTAAGGCAACATTAAAACAGAGCGATTTGCCTGCAAACAGAGACTTGATCTCTCCAACCTTCTGAAGGTCATAAGGATTGTCTATGGCAATAACGATTTTTTTATCTTCCTTTCGCAGCGGAACCCAGGCGTAGTTTCGCATGAAAGGCACTTTCAGGCCAGCAATCAGTTCACTGGGAACCGGCGTATTTGCATTATATGTTACAAACGGCACTTTATAAAACTGACTTAAGGATTTGCCGATATCCTGTTTTGAAACCTTAAGATCCGACATTAAAACCGCTTCAACAGGTTCTCTTCTTTTTCTGGCATCAGCGATCGCCGTGTCCAGTTCTTTTTCGGTCACAATATGATTTTTCAGAATATAATCAAATTTGTTGGGCCTTGCTTTTGCCATCCGCTTCTGGTTATACAGGGCGATCCCTAATATATGGGCCATTTCCGTAGCAGACTGCTCATCGAGTCTGGAAAACAACCCTCCGTCTTTGCGGTTTATCAGCTGAATCACGCCAAGCAGATAGTTTTTAAATATAACCGGAACCACAAGAACCTGTTTGGTGGTAAAACCCGCCTTTTGATCCCAACTCTTATCGAATTTCAGATCATGATCGATGGCGGCAAGCTCCTTATCATCATAAACATTTTTAATATTTATGAGCTTTTTCTTGAAAGCGGAACATCCTGATATGCTGTTGTTCGACATGGGAATGCGAATCTCTCCGACTTCGTCTCCGGATTTGAATCTCGACACAAGCTCCCGCTTTATGCCGTCAACCACATAAACGGTCAGTCGAATGATTTCAAGAGGTTATACTACTTTGACGTGTTTTGGGTGCGCATGGGGTGCATTTGGGTGTATAAAAGTCGGATCGTCAAGCCCGTCCACTTCTGACTTTTTCTTGCCCGGAAACCAATGGTAATAAATATCCATTGTGAATTTCACCGAGTGATGTCCGAGCTGATTTGAAACATCGGCAACATTATCACCCTTGGAGATCCTTAACGTTGCATAAGTATGTCTCAAGTCATGTATTCTGATTCTTTTAATCCCCGCCTTCTTTACCGCTTTATAGAACACTCGATAACGCCAATTGTCTGTATCAATGATGTTGCCACATTCGTTTGTAAAAACGTATTCCGGCAATTCTCCTAAGCCTAAAGCGAGCCCTTTTTTCTTGCACGCAGTCTCATGCTCCTTTAATATTTCAGCAAGCTGGAGGCTCATGTCCACAGGCCTTGCCTTTCCGCTTTTAGGGGTTGTAATTTTACCTCTGGCCGTAGATCGTTTTATTTCGATAGACCGGTTATTAAAATCAAGGTCATTCCATTGTAGAGCCAGTGCTTCACCAATTCGCACGCCGGTTCTTGCGAGAAGTAAGAATAATGTATAATGCCGTGGGAAATGTTTCTTAACGGTGTCCAGCAAATGCTTTAACTCATCTGATGTTAAAACGCCGATGCTCTGTGTTCTATCTTTTGTTTTCAAGAAATTTTTACCTAAATTCAATGCAGGGTTCACCTGAATTATCTCATCATCCAGAGCCTTATTTAAAATCCCTGAGATGACATTTTTCATATGGTTCGTAGTGCTCTTTTTATAACCGTTGTTATTTTTATCCAGCAAGAAATCCTTCACCATCCCTCTTGTAATGTCTGTTACTATGAAGTCACCGAAACCAGGCAACACATGAAGCCTAAGCACGTCCTTATACCCACGAACTGTTGATTCCTTGCAGGTTGCAGGAATATTAATACTGATCCATGAGTCCGCATATTCGTTGAACGTCGGGACCGGCTTTGGATCTTCAAGGTCAAATTCCCCTAACTGCAGCTTTGCCCGGATCGTACTGGCCACAACCTCAGCCGCTTTCTTGTCGCCCACTTTTCGGGACGTTCGCTTTCCGTTATGGGTTATGAATACCCACCATGGATTTCCCTTGCCTTTAGTTTTTTGTCTGACTCGTCCTCCCATAAGTCCCTCGACTTTCTCCCTTGGTTAATCCACGGGCAGGGATTAGGGTTATCCTTTTCAGCCGTACGCGCCTATCCCGTGGGGTTAACTTAATCATTTGCCTTGCGCTGATTCACGTTATTTTAATATTTTCCCTCTCCATATTAACTTAATTTAACTAATTAAGTTTTTGAGTTGCTTCACAATGGTTAACCCAAGGACCCCGGCCAGGGTCGCCGGTGTTCGCTGATCAAGCTATCCTGGGCTTTGGTTAATGTTGGATGTCTTAATCTGAAATCGTCTAAATTTCAGCATCTCATCGCTTCGCCCGTTTAAAATGCTTCATCGCTGATCTTAACCTTCTTTCCATTTCAACACGATGATTCAAAGAAACAGCTCGATGGGTTATGTACCAGGTTAAAATGTTGAAAAATATCCAAAGGTTCATAATCGGGAATCTATTATCGGTAAAGCCTGCTGCTTCCTGGTCTGTGCGATTTTCAATTTCCTTCATGGCCTTCTTGCCGAACTTCATGTCTTTTATAACATCGGCGTAGATTTTTTCCGTCAAGCTAAGTTCCGTCCATTTTTCCCATTGATTTGCCTGTAATTTAAACCGTTTCAAAGCTGTTGACACCTGTTCTTTGAGGTCCATCTGGTCAAAATCATAAACATGCCGTTTCCTGAGATGAAGGTGCTTTTCACCAACCACAAGCCCATTGGCGCAAACAAATCTAAATGCTCCAATAAGTACAATAAACGGCCATGTGGTATCATAGCTATTGAATAAAT
>JAUVTO010000229.1 GCA_030601485.1 Desulfobacterales bacterium
ATTTAAGCAAGTCAATGCAAAAAAAATATTAAATTATAGCTTAAGACACCTTACATCAAAAACCGGACCGTCAAAACAAACATGCATATAATTTCCTGATGCCTCTTTTCTTTCAACCGCACACCCAAGGCACGCCCCCATGCCGCAAGCCATGACTGTTTCGATGGAAACCTGGCAAGGTACGGTATGCTTTTCTGCAATACCCGCCACACATTTTAGCATCTCCAAAGGGCCGCAGGCGTAAATAATATCCGGCCGATCCCTCACCAAAGCCGTTTCTAAAGGATGGGTTACAAAACACTGGTCCCCGGCACTCCCATCGTCCGTTGTTATATGAATTTTCATGCCCATACGCAAAAAATCATCCCTGCACAACAGGTCATCCTTTGATCTTCCGCCAAGAAAAACCATGCATTCAGAGGGATCTGTTCCTTTTGTTTTCAAATATGAGGCCAAAAAAAGCATCGGGGCAACCCCGATCCCTCCGGCAACAATAAAAATCCGTTTATAGTGGTTTGAAAATATAAACCCATTGCCCAGGGGACCCAGGATATTTACAACATCACCTTTACAGTGTCCGGAAAGCATTTTTGTGCCTTTTCCTACTACCTTGTAAAGGAGTTCAATCCCTGCTGTCCGACCTCCGGTTTTAATAATCCTGTGTATTGAAAAAGGTCGAGGCAAAAAAGGAGCCATCCGGCCGGGAAAGTGCAGCATGATGAACTGACCGGGTTTTGCGCCTGAATATCCCTTGTGACACGTTAAACCGATTCTGTAATATTCGTTTCCTGCCTGGTTATTCCACAGAACTGTTGCTTTTTCCTGATACATATGATCAATATTTAGGTGTTTAAGGCGCTTTCCCGGTTTATCAGGGTTAGGTTATGGATTATTTGTAGGCGTTCACGGGTTCAAAGGTTCAGGGGTTCAAGGTTCCATTCTCGTCCCCGGATTGCATTTGGGATACGTATTTACGAAAAAAGCGTCAATTTCGTCAGGCTTAATCCAAAATTTGAAGCCAAATTGGCAATTACTTGGGAAAATGAACATTTGTAACGAGGTCTTCGGATCTTCAATGCCTTCTTTGTCCTTAACCCTGAACCTTGAACCCTGAACCTGTGAACGGTTACGATTATTTTAGACCGATTATGGATGCAAACCTTCCGGTAGCACCCTCTCCGCGAAATGAAAAAAACCGGTCCGGGTCGCATTTTGTGCACAATCGACTTAAATTCACGTTATCCATCAAAACCCCTGCCCGGCAAAGCTGGTCACGGCTTAATGACCAAAAATCAAAATGGTCGTTATCATCCTTGTACTTCCAGTATTTCTTCGGAATCTCTTTTTCGTAGTTCACGAACTCGGCACAGCATGGACCCAGAGACGCACCGATCCCCGCAACAATATCACGGGCAAAACAACCAAAGCTTTTTTTCATTATTTTTATTGTGAGACCGATGATATCATTTATACTTCCGCGCCATCCCGAATGAACATTTGCCACAACTTTATGAACAGGATCGTACATGATTACCGATTGACAGTCGGCCACCTGTATCACAAGAATCTTTTTTCGTATATTCGTAACCAGAGCATCCCCCACATATTTGTGTTTGGAATCCGGATTAGACACGCCAATCTGCTTGCTCAAAATTTCCGACTGGTTAACTTCACCGCAACCATCAGAATCAAATATGATAACGTTATTATTCTCTTTCGGAAATACCATGACTCTGCTTCCGTGAACCTGATCCGCAAAAACAAGGTCTTCTTCGTTGAGGTATTTTGATATTATTTCCCTGTTCCGCCTGACATTCCGATCATCATCACCAACACCGAAACTGATATTTAAGCTTCGAAAAGGACCGGTGCTTACACCGGTATTTCTCGTAGAAATTCCATGCCGTATACCGGGGAGCTTCGCAAGTTTTTTAAATTCTAAGAATGAAACACCATTTTTATGCGTTATTATCATGCCATGAATTCTCTCTCTCTCCATACCCGCGTTGATAACACCTTACGATTCTTTGGATGATTCGCGAAGTCGAAACTTCGGGTACTACCGAAACCCTTACCACTTTGCCGCCATTTGCTTTTACAATATCAGCCCCTATGATCTCTTCTTCAGTCCAGTCGGCTCCCTTCACAAGTACATCAGGCTTTAATTCCTTTATAATTTTTAACGGATCCGGTTCATTAAAAACCGTAATATAATCTACACACTCCAAACCGGCCAGAACTTCAGCCCTCTGGTGCTGGTTCACGATCGGCCTGTTTTTGGGTTTTATGGATCTTACCGACTCATCGGAATTTAATCCCACCACCAGAATATCCCCCTGGGACCTGGCTGCGGCAAGATAACGTACATGACCTACATGCAGAATATCAAAACATCCGTTTGTAAAAACAATACTTTTCTTCGACCTGCGCAAGTCACGGACAACTTTTATTACGTCTTGCAATTCTAATATCTTAGATAACATATCTTTTTATTGAATCGTTATTATTGACGGTTTCGTAAAAAGTCAGATTTTGATGGCAAAGTAAAAAGCTCCAAATTCAAGGCGCGCAAATTCCGAGGAATGAGACGTACTTATAGTACGTCGCAGTGACGAGGAATGCAGCGCAACGCAGAAGTTGGACTTTTTACGAAGCCATCAA
>JAUVTO010000068.1 GCA_030601485.1 Desulfobacterales bacterium
CCCTCGCTAATCGCTTTTTTCAGTTCTCTTATCTCCTTTTTCAATCCCTTCAATTCGTCTCCGGTTACAACATCCGCCTTTTTCATAAAATCTTTAACGGTCTGCTGTACCCTGTCTTCAAGTTTCTTTTGAGTTTCTTCATACTTTTTTTGAAGATCTTCTAAAAACTTCGTTCCTTCATTCTCAGACATTTTGCCTTTATTTACAAGCTCTTTGGCCAGATCTTCAACCTCATCCTTTGCGATTAGAGCAAGGCCGATACCCGTTAACATGGATTTTTTTATGATATTAAGCATCAAATCCCTCCTTTTGTTGTGACCGTTCATGGTTCAGAGGTTTAGGGTTAATAGCTTTAGAATTCCTTCATGTTTTTGCTTTTAACTGCATTAACAGTTGAACCTTTGAACCCTGATCTAATAATCAATTGTTAATTATTAACCGTTGTTTATTAACTATTATTTCCTGAACCTTTGAACCCTGAACCTTTGAACCTTTGAACCTCTGAACGGTCACGCTTTTTTAAATTTTCTACTTCAACTTACCGATAACAGCACTTGCAATGGTGTTTTTCTGAATCTCCTTTGTACCCTCATAAATCTCGGTAATCTTGGCATCACGGTAAAAGCGCTCCACTTCATACTCCGCCATGTATCCATACCCTCCCAGAAGCTGGATGGCTTCGTCCGCAATTTCCACGGCAGACCGAGCCGCATACATCTTGGCCATGGACGTGAGCTTGGAATCGATGCGGCCCTGGTCAAAGTTCCAGGCAGCTTTGTAAGTGATAAGTCTTGCAAGCTCAATTTTTGTGGCCATGTCCGCCAGTTTATGCTGTGTCACCTGGAATTGAGCAATTTTTCTGCCGAACTGTTCTCTTTGTTTTACATATGCCAATGCGCGATCAAAAGCCCCTTGAGCTATTCCCAGTGCCTGAGCCGCAATTAATATCCTGCTTTCATCAAAAAATTCCAGGACATGATAAAATCCTTTTCCTTGTTTCCCGATAAGATTTGAAGCCGGAATGCGGACATCCTTAAAGGTTATCTCAGCCGTGGATATCATATGAATACCCATCTTATCCCCAACATCTGTAGCAGATACTCTTTTTCGATCCGCCTCCACAAGAAAAAGGCTCATGCCGCGGTAAGTCGGTTTGCACTCAGGATCGGTCTGGCAGAGAACACAGAAAAAGGAGGCGAGTTCGCCGTTGGTGATGAATATTTTTGAGCCGTTTATAACCCACTCATCCCCATCCTGTTCCGCTGATGTATTCATGAAGGTAATATCAGAGCCGTGATCAGCTTCTGTGAAAGCACCTGCGGAAAGCATTTCACCCTCTGCCACCGGCGGCAGAAATTTTTCTTTAAGTTCATCGCTCCCAAAACGTAAAATGCATTCGGACCCGAAACCGGCAAGGATCAACGCACTGCCAATGGTGGAATCCCGGCTGCAAAACTCCTCGGCAACCAGGATGTTCTCCAGAACGCCAAGACCCTGACCGGAATATTTTTCCGGAAAGTGAATGCCGATGAACCCAAGCTCAGCGGCTTTTTTCCATATTTTTTCCGGAAATTCGTGTTTTCTGTCCAGCTCAAGTGCGAGTTCCTTGGCAAACTCACCCTTGGCAAAGTCTCTTGCCGCTTTTTGAATCTCTTTTTGTGATTTGGTCAGCTCAAAATCCATCCGGATACTCCATAGCTCCTCAATTGTAAATTTTGTGCTTTTTATGGCAAAAAATATCTAAATTTATTGAGTGTAAAGTGCCTAAAGTTAAGGTATTCTGTCAATTTTATCTAAAATAAATAGCCGGAGCGTAGCGACTCCTTCACGCGGCGCAAGCGCCTGCGCTGCGCGAACTTTAGATCACTTCAAACTTTAGATCACTTCAAACTTTTCTGGCTTGTCCGGGTTAGGGGTTAGGGTATAAGATTTAGCATACACCCCGATCTATTGCAAGGAGTTTGAATCTTTTCAAACTGTTCAACGGTTTCAAACGCCACAGAAATAAAAGGTGCTTGACTGATCCGTCTACCTGACTTAATTTGTCTTCGTAGAGATAGTAACTTTATTAACTTATCATCTTGGAAAGGAAATGAGATACCATGCCGTTTTCAATCGCTCTTGCAGGAAAAGGAGGCACCGGGAAAACCACCGTGGCCGGACTGCTCATTAAATATCTGGTAAAGAAGGACAAAACACCGATCCTTGCAGTGGATGCAGACAGTAACGTAAACTTAAATGAAGTACTCGGCCTTAAAGTGACCGACACCCTGGGAAACGCCCGTGAAGAAATGAAAAAAGGGATTGTGCCCGGTGGAATGACTAAAGACGTTTTTATTTCAATGAAACTCCAGCAGGCTATTGTGGAGGACGACGGTTTCGACCTTATTGTTATGGGTCAGCCCGAAGGCCCCGGGTGCTACTGTGCCGCAAACACGCTTTTGATAAATTTTCTGGATAAGCTGATCGGAAATTATCCTTATATTGTCATGGATAACGAAGCCGGAATGGAACATATCAGCCGGTTAACCACCAACAATGTGGACATTCTTCTGACGATTTCCGATACATCCCGCCGCGGGCTTCAGGCGGCCATGAGGATTAATGATCTTGCAAAAGATCTTAACATCGGTGTCGCAAAAAGCTATCTTATTATCAATCAGGCCAAAGAAGCACCGTCCGATACGGTTCTGAACCTCATTAAAGATAACGGCATGGAACTTGCCGGAATCATACCTGAAGATAATATGGTATACGAATACGACTTAAACGGACGCCCGACCATTGAGCTGCCTGAGGAAAATAAATCTGTTAAAGCCGCATTCGAAATATTTGATAAAATCATCAAATAGATGAAAAGCACAGGATACAATATTAAAGATCAGGAAAAATCCAGAGACATCCCGTACAAAGATCTTTATATATACTATCTTCAAGGCCGATTGAAGCCGGACAAAAAAATATTCGGCAACAATTTTATCGGCAACTGGCAAGAAGATGAGTTCTCTTTTCTTTTCTTCTCCAAACCCTCCCGTGATGAAGTGAAAAAAATGTTAACGTCACACCCGGGTTTAACCCTTCTTGACGAATTTTATATGACATACGATCAATGGCAGGGAGGCAAGATCACTCCTTTTAAGGTCGGTCGGTTCAGCATCGTGCCGTCCTGGCAAAAGCAATGCAAAAAAATGAACTCATGCCGTAATGAACTGCCCATCATTCTGGATCCAGGGGTTGTATTCGGTACCGGAACCCATACCACAACCCAGGACTGCCTTAAAGCCCTTGAGCTGGTATTCAGCCGGGAGAAAATTGAGTCGGTTCTCGATCTCGGAACAGGAACCGGACTTCTTGCTCTGGCCGCATCCCGGCTGGGTTGCAAAAATATAATTGCAGTGGACTTTAATTTTTTAGCTGCAAGTACGGCATTGAGAAATGTTCGTCTAAACCAGTTGGAAGATCGGATCATAATTGTTCAGGGCCGTGCCGAGGATTTTATTGACTCACCTTCAGATCTTGTGATAGCAAACATACACTATGATGTTATGAAACGTCTCATAACTTCGCCTGGGTTTTTTAGTAATAAGTGGTTTATACTGTCCGGTCTGTTGCGCAGTCAGGCAAGGGATTTGCTTTATGAATTATCTCGGAACCGACTCCGAATCGTAAAAAAATGGGAGCGTGACGGCATCTGGCATACTTTTTTAGGAAAGACAGGTTGAAATTCCCAATTAATTTGACGTCTCGGAAATTCTACAATTTATTGAAAATAAGGGTATTTTTTAGACTTATATTTTTAACTCGGACATGGAAAAATGGAATGATGGAATATTGGAATGATGATTTAAGGAAGATGACATTCCTATATTTAATTCCTGTCAAGAGGAATTCTACAATAACCCAACTTTCCATTTTCCCAGAATCCAATATTCCAGTGTTCCAATATTCCAATTGTGAGCGAAGCGAACTAATTTTGCTTTAAAGGTTATTATGTATATCAAGTGTTGGGGGTCAAGAGGCTCCATTCCTGTTTCAGGGACAGATTATATTAAATATGGGGGGGATACAACCTGCATTGAAATCAGAACCAAAAGCGACGATATCATAATCATCGATGCCGGAACCGGGATACGGAGGCTCGGCAACCGGTTAATGAATGAAAAGCGGTATAAGTATAATCTCATCTTTACTCATGCCCACTGGGATCATGTAATGGGATTCCCCTTTTTTAAACCGCTTTACAGCGAAAAGGTTAAACTTATGCTGTATAGATGTCCCTTTCACAGCAAATTCGTGGAAACCATCCTCTCCATGCTTATGGCCCCGCCGAATTTCCCTGTCAGATATTCCGAGATAAAAGCAAAAATGGAATATCAGGGAGCATTCACTACAGAGTTCAAAATAGGCTCCGTAACCGTAACACCCATTCAGCTCAATCATCCCGACAACGGCAGCGGATACAAATTTACCGAAGATGATAAATCTTTTGTCTTTCTGACAGACAATGAACTCGGTTTTGAGCATCCCGGGGGGCTTTCGTATAAAGATTATCTTGATTTTTCCGAAGGCGCCGATCTTCTTATTCATGATGCCGAATACACGCCGGAAGAATATGAATCAACAATGAGATGGGGCCACTCGGTATTTACCCACGCCCTTGATCTTGCCCTTGAAGCCGGTGTTGGTCAGTTAGGCTTATTTCATTCAAACCAGGAACGGACAGACCGGCAGATGGATGAAATTGTCGAGGACTGCCGTCACCGTATCGCTGAAAAAGGGAATGAACTTGAATGTTTCGCCGTGGGCTGCGATATGACGTTTACTTTATAACTTGAATTCTGGAGAACTATGTTACGGGCAGACCTTTACGAAAAAAGCATTCCGATAAACACTTATATTTCTTCAAGTGACTTCAGGGCCTGCGGGTTTCACACTCGAGAAGAGTTTCTGAACAAACTTCGTTCCGGACAACTCAAACCCTCACATTGCAAGATTGCAAGAAAGCGTTTCCTTTCCCTGCTCTGGGCGGCAAAGCCGGATGAGATCCTGCCCGAAATAGAGGTATTACAGCTCCCGAATCCCGGACCCACCGGGCTCTTTCCCATCAACCAGCCGAAAAAGGATTCGCCGATTCTGGTATCGGGCAACTCAAAACTCACCGGTGAGGTTCTCACTGCGATACTTTCCACGACTTTGAGTCCGTTCTGGTACATGGTTGTAGACACGGATGGTCATACGGTAGACATGGCTATCGTCTATGAAGTTCTCACAGCCGATCGGGTTATGCAGGTACTTGCCAGAGAGAAAGCGGACCAAATCGCTCCGGAATCAACCCTTTTCCTGCCGGGCTTCGCGGCAATGATCCGTGACAATCTGGCTGAGCAAAGCGGTCGGTCCGTAAAAGTCGGCCCGGTATGTGCTGCCGAACTTCCTGTTTTCTTTGGAAAAACAGACTGGAAGTTGGCTTAACCCTAACCTATGACTATTTTTGCACCTTATTTTCCCGGACCTGAAGATAGACCTCACGAAGTGCCGTATATGGATCTATGGCCGATTTTTTGAGGGACTCGTAATCCCCTATGCGAAATGAGGTGTTATTGACTGTATCAAATGCCCTTATGCCAATAGACGCTTCAGCCGGCTCAACATAGCTTACAGGATCCAGAAAAAAGTCCCCGGCCCTTCCAATTGAATCACGCAATGTGGACGGCCCTAATATCGGCCACACAATGTAGAATCCGTTTCCAAGGCCATAGTTACCAAGGGTTTGGCCCAGGTCTTCTGAATCAGGAGGGATAAGTCGGGGATATTTATCAGCCGGACTCCCGAATCCAAGAACACCTATGGTTGTGTTTACAACAAACCTTGAAAATTCAACCGCCGCAGCATTCCCTTTTGCCTGAAGCATGCAGTTGACCAGTCTTATCGGAGTTGTAATGTTGCGGAAAAAATTTCTTACACCGGTTCTGATAAAATCCGGAGCCACTGCCTTGTATCCTCTGGCCAGAGGTTTAAGCGCCCAGAAGTAAAGCTTGTCATTGAAATGGAACATGGCCCGGTTCCAGGGCAAAAAGGGGTCTGCCACCTGTATTTTTTTTTCTTCAAATTCCTCTTCAAAAAAATCTTCATCAGATTTATCTTCTATAATATCCGGGTCTGATGGAATCTGTTCTGCCTCATCGGTTGTGACTTGCCGGTCCTGATCACGGTGTATATCTTCCGATACCGCCTGGGAAGGAGTCACCGGCCTATGAGCACACCCTGTAAACAAAAAAACGAAGAACAAGAAAAACAAAAATATAGAAGTCAGTTGTTTTTTTCTCATATTATCAAATACCTTTCTAACCCGGGCTAACCTTCTTTGGCTTCATGCCCAAACGGTTTAAAAACCACTATCAGTTGCGGTAAAAGCGTCAGAGAGGCGATTAAGGCAATCAACATTGCCAATCCTGTTAACAGTCCAAAATAAATGCTTGGAATAAAATTGGACAAAACCAGAATCGAAAAACCGATAATGATTGTCACCGACGTATAAAACATTGCATGGCCGATGCTTCCATGACACCGATGCATGGTCATAATATAATTCCGGTCGATTTGAAACTCATTTGTAAATCTGTGTATATAGTGAATCGTGTCATCTACAGCAATTCCAACACTAATTGACGCTATGGTAATTGTCATCATATCCATGGGAAGATTCAACCAGCCCATGACGCCAAGGACAACGCCAATGGAAAGCAGATTGGGTAAAATGGCGATCAAGGCTATTTTCAAAGACCTGAAAAGGATCAAAAACATGCCCATCAGTGCCAGTATTACAACGCCCAGTGTCAGAATTTGAGACCTGAAGAGACTCTGCAGCATATTGTTGTATAAAACCAGCATTCCGGATAAATGAACATGTTCTTTTTTTAAACCCAGCTTGTTTACCAGATCATGCCGGATCTTTTTAAGCAGTTCGTTCCGTCTTAAAGATTTTTCAGAGTCTCTGACACGGATTGATAAACGGACCTGATTATTCTCAACAGATACGTAAGGTTTTATCACCATAGTTCTGAATTTTTCCGGCAGCTCAGTATATAGCAAGGCCAGTTGAAAATTATCGAGCGGCTTGTCGTTGTTTAATTTTTCAGCCACCTCCATCATGGTTCCCAGAGACAGAATCTTACCGGTTTCAGGCAGACTCTCAAGATAATTATGTACAGCGACAACCCGGGCCATCTTGGCTGAAGTAAACCAGTATTTATTTTTGCTTTCCGCTTCATCAAATTCATCAAACTCGTCAAATTCATCACCATCTTCCATTGCGGTTTCAGATGCCGCAGCAGGTACTGATTCTGCAATCTTTTCAAAATCAACAATCACATTCAGAGGCGTGGTGCCGCCCAGATTCTGATCAATAACTTTCATACCCTGATAGATCTCGGTTGTATGTTTAAAATAATCGATAAAACTGTTTTCAACCGTCAGCCTTGATATTCCAATTGCGCTGAGTATAAAGGCGATACAGCTTATTGCCAGGATAAATGTGCCGTGTGCCTGGGTGAACCCGGCTAAAAACGATGTCAGTGAAAAGCGCGGTTTTTTTCCGGGACGCAGAGGTTGTTTACTCGTCAGCATCAACACGGATGGAAACAGGAGAAAGGTCATCACCAGGGATACAATAATCCCGGCGCTCATCATCCAGCCAAATGTTATCACCGGCAGGATGTTGCAGAGCAGCAGCGAACCGAACCCCGCGATTGTTGTCAGCGCGGCATACAGGCATGGCTTAATCTTCAAACGAACCGTATCGAGTATAAGTTGCCGTTGCCCGGCCTCCGGATTTTTCAAACTGAGTTCGCGATATCGCACAATCAGGTGGATGATTATGGCCATAGTGATAATCAGTTGTAGGGATATAAAATTAGACGATATGACCGTAACCTCCCAGTCAAACAATCCCAGAAGTCCCATCATACAAATTGCGGAAAAAGCGCAGCAGAGTATCGGCAAAAAGATCCAGCGTATTTTTCTGAAAATAATACCTAAAGTGAGGCTTAGAAAAAACAGCACCCCAAGGCCGAACACTTTGAGGTCGTTTTTTATAAAGCTGATCAAATCGTCCGCGATCATGTTGACGCCCCCGAGGAAGAGTTGGGAATCCTGACGAAATTTGTCCATAATCGCACGGATTTCAGTAATATCCTGATGCCGGATTTTCCTTATCTTGTCCCGGTGCTTTCTGAATTGCTCGGTGACGTTTCTGAATTCAGCAACTTCCGCAGCAGTAAGGGAGCCATCAGCTTTTTTTTCCTGAAAACCATTGCGACGGGCAAGTAGGTCCCGGTAAATATCATCGATTGGAAAGTATATAAGAAGTGCGGTGGTTTTAAGATCCGGACTGACCAGAAGGTTTTGATAAAGAGGGCTGTTTTTAAACTCGATTCTTGCCAGTTTTTTGTCAACCGTTTCAGATTCCAGTGTCCGGATATTGGCGGACAGTTCTTTAATCGGCACCGGCGGACTTTCCAGCAAAGGGACGTCAAGTATTGAAACCACTGAAGACACCCTTTCCATCCCCTTTAATTCATCACGCAACCGGCTTAGGTTTGACAGTACCTGGTCTGAAAACAGATCACCTTCAGGAGCGTAAGTCATCACCAGATAATCTTGCAGACCATATCGTGAATCGATAAGCCGCGAATAACGCAGATCTTCGTCATTTTCGAGAACCAGAGTTTCTGCTGATGCGTCAAGTTTGAAGTCCTTTGCCTTATAACCCAGGAAAGAGACCACCGCCAAAATGCAGATAATGACTAATCCGGGCCGCCTTAATATGACATTATCAAAAAAACGCACGGTCAGAGAGTGAAGTGTTGTCATATTGATCGCTTACAGGAAGATAGAATTCACGTAACCGTTCACAGGTTCAGGGTTCAACGTTCAGGGTT
>JAUVTO010000018.1 GCA_030601485.1 Desulfobacterales bacterium
GTTTGATGTCGCCAAACATGGCGAGAAGGCTTGGAGGATTTTCAAAGAATCAATGGAAACGGCTTAATTTCTTTTGTATACAATGTGAATTTATATTCACATTCTTTCTGTATATTATTACGGAGAAATTTTGAATGAGAATGATCAAGCATATCTTCAGTGGGCTAATACTTATATTGGTGATTTTGGTTTTGGTTTTTATAGTCCGTTACCGCCAAACACAGCTTAACGCCGTGCTTCCGCCGGTAAAAGTTCCACCGCCGGTGGAAGTCGCCATCGTGAGTTCAGGAATTTTACCTATTAAAGAAAATTATCTTGGACGGGTTCAGCCGGTACACTCCGCAGCACTGGCATCGAAAGTTGCCGGATATCTGATGGAGGTTAACGGTTATCCGGGAGATACAATAAATTCCGGAGAAGTGTTGATTCGCATCGACGATCGTCCCCTGAGTAAAAAAGTTGCAGCCATGGAGGCGGATCTTTTAGGCGCGAAAAAAGAACTCCTTATCCGGGAGAAGGTTTTTCAGCGCTATACCAAGCTGCTGAAGCGAGATGCTGCCTCTGAGCAAAGCTACGATTTCTACAAAATGGATCGGGATCTAAACAAAAGCAAGGTTGATCGTCTTGAGGAAGAACTTGCGAATGAAAAAATAGAACTGGGCTACACTGAAATATCAGCTCCATTTGCAGGAATTATCTTGCGACGGTTGCATGAGCCTGGGGATTTGGTACAAATGGGAGAACCCATTCTGGAAATAGAAGATTCGGCAAAAGGCTACAAGGTCGTATTACGGGTTCCTCTCTCAGTTATAAAAAATCTAAATATTGGCTCAACAGCTTATCTTGTATACGATGATGCTCTAATAAAAGCCAAAGTTGCGCGGATATTTCCCATGGTTTTTTCAACCCAAACCCTGATTACCATTGAAATTAATCTGCCCCAACGTCCCTTTGGGCTACAGAGTGGCGCTACGGTTCATGTTGATCTTGTGGTTGCTGAACCACAAGGCATTCAAGTTCCCCTGCGGGCGTTGCTCGAAAGCCATGACAAACATTATGTCTTTAAAATTGTTGATGAAACCCGAGTGAAAACCGTGCTTGTTTCTTTGTTGGGATGGACCGAAGAGATCGCAGCAGTATCCGGTAATTTAGCAGTTGGGGACAAGGTAATAGTAGCGGACGAAGCCTTTTTTCTACGCTTAGGAGAAGGAACAGAGGTTCTGGTAACAAAGGAATTTTCTCCATGAATTTTGTCGAAAGTTATCTTAAACAGCCCCACGGTATCATGGCCTTCCTTCTCGGCGGTGTCGTGTTTGGCTTGCTCAGCTTTCAAACCCTGCCCCTAAATCTTTTTCCGGATGCCAATTATCCGGCGGTTTCCGTACTAATGGTATGGCCGGGCGCTGCTGCTGAAGATGTAGAAGATAAGGTGGCTCGTCGTGTTGAGAAAGAATTGGCCGGCCTTGATTTAAGCCGAAAGGTAAAATCGGTCAGCCGGGACGGAGTAGCTGCCATATCCGTTGAATTTGACTACGAAAAGAGTCTGGATGCTGCTGTGGCGGATGTGAGTGCGGCATTGAATCGTATTGCTTCGGTATTACCTCCGGGAATTGAAGCTCCTCGTCTGTTTCGGATAAGCGATGCCACCACACCGGTTGTCACTTTGGCCGTTGCCGCCCGCAAAGGAAGTCACCTGGATATTCGTCGGGTTCGACAACTCAGTAACAATGAACTGAAGGAGGCGTTATTGCGGGTTCCTGAAGTTGCCCAAGTAGAGGTTTTTGGTGGGTATACGCCTGAGGTTTACCTGGAAATCGACCCCGACCGTTTGGCCCATTACAACCTTTCACTCTCACAGGTTTCGTCCGCCATCAATTCTCACAACATCAATATTCCAGCAGGGTTGATCATCGGCGGAAAAGATCAGATGTTAATCAAAATTGCCGGTGAAAAACTGCTCAAACAAGATCTGTCCAAAGTGGTTGTCGCACAAGATGATGAAGGCGCTATTCATCTTCGCGACATCGCTAAAATTGTCGAAACCCACAAAGAACGGCAATCCTTTTTCCACGGCAATGGAAAGCCGGCTATCGGTATTAATATTCTGCGTCCTGAAAAAGGGCATGTGACTGTCACACTGAGCGCTCTGGAAGAGCATCTGCCCCAGATTCGAAAACACTTTCCGGAATTGGATATCCGGATAGTGGATACCCAGGGGAATTTAATTGAAACTTCCGTCAACAACCTGACAGACAGCTTGCGCGATGCTGTAATCCTTACCATTGTCGTCATATTGCTGATGTTGGCTCGAATTCGCATGACACTGTTGGCGGCCATATCCATTCCTTTTACCTTTCTATTAACTTTTGCAGGAATGAAACTCATCGGATACGAGCTCAATATTGTGACCCTAACGGCTATCATTCTGGCTGTGGGCTTGCTTGTGGATGACGCCATCGTGGTCATTGAAAATATCGACCGGCATTCTCGTCAACCGGGTGTTACACCATACAGGGCATCGCTGACAGGAACAAAAGAAATCTTTTTAGCTGATTTTGCCGGGACCTTCACAACACTGGTTGTCCTGTTGCCCGTGATGTTTGTTGGCGGATATCCTCAGAAGATCCTGAGACCTCTTGCGATGGTACTTTTTTTGGCGCTGTTGGCTTCTTATATCGTTTCGGTGACGGTGATTCCCTTGTTGTCACCCCGGCTGTCCGGATCAACCCGTATAGAACGGCATATAGAAAAATATCTGAGCAAAATAGGGGAGATTTGGCTTACACCTTTTCGGTTGTTTTTTGTAAGAGCATACCGTTTTGCCAAACGAAAACGATTGTTGTTGATCGTCCCGGTGGGGCTTTTAGTGGTGAGCGCAAAGGTGATGCCGCTGGCAGGGCGGGATCTAATGCCCCCAATGGATACCGGAATCGTCAAGATTGCATTTGAAACGGAGACCAATACTTCTTTATCTGCAACTGAAACCATCGTCACCCAAATGGAACAGATCATTATGGAAGTTCCTGGTTTTATTCGGATGGCCACGGTGGTTGGATCCGAACCGGGTGTGATCAGCTTCGGTTCCGAAAGAAATCCTCAGGAAGGGATTATTACCGCTCACTATACCGATCGTTTTCAGCGCAAGGACACCATCTGGCAGATCGAAGAAAGATTACGGTCTAAATTAGGACGGATAGCCGGCCTAAAATTTATAAACGTGTTTGATTATGGCGCAACACCGCTTTCATCGATAAGCGCACCCGTAGATGTCATGATATCCGGTCCGGACAGTATTGTTCTTGATCAACTGGCAACTGCCGTGAGTGAATCACTTTTGTCGGTTCGAGGACTGACAAGTGTTTCCCGTACCTGGGACCACAGCAAACGCGAAATACATCTGAAGCTCGATCCGGAAAAACTGGCTATTTACGGAACAGATCCTTTGCGAGTGGCGGAGACGCTCCAAAGTGCTATCCAGGGTGACCCTGCATCTATCTTAAGAGTGCCGGGAGAGGATGGTCATGTGATACGTGTCCGTTATCCCCAAGTCCGTCGCAACAGCCCCTTTGATTTGGAAACCATACTGATCCCGAGCGATAGCGGTTGGGTACCGTTAAAAGAACTCGGGATCCGGGAACCCACCTGGACCCGCAGTCGATTTATCCGGCAAAACCTCCAACCGGTGGTTGATGTCTTGGGCTATCGGTCAACAGCGGCGATATCTCATATCCAGGATCAGGTTGACGAGCTGCTAAAACACTTGAAGATACCGCAAGGCTTTTCCGTGCATCAGGAAGGTGAAATCAAATACATGGAAGAAAGTTTTGGGCGGCTCGGCAAAGCCATGCTGTTGGCGGTGATTCTACTCTATTTTGCCTTAGTACCGACGTTTCGCTCGTTTTTAGATCCCGTTATGATCATGCTGGCCATCCCATTGGCATTTATTGGGGTATCCTGGAGCATGATTATCGTGGGGCGGCATTTCTGCATGCCGGCTTCCATGGGAATGATTTTACTTGCCGGAATTACGGTCAACAACTCCATATTGCTGCTTAATTTTATCAAAACAGCTCGTCAACAGGGAAAAACGCTTGATGAGGCGGTGGAAGGAGCGATTTACACCCGAACACGACCGATTCTGATGACCGCATTGAGCACCATCATGGGTATGTTGCCAATTGCGGCAGAACGAGCGATCGGCCTTGAAAGACTTTCACCACTTGCGGTGGTTGCTATCGGCGGACTTTTTGTTTCCACTTTGCTCACGCTTGTTTACGTGCCGCTTGTTTACACGCTGTTTGAAGATTTTAGAGAAAAATATAAACGAGTCGTGAGCCGCTGAAAGAGAAAAATATACTCCCGACAAAGATGATGACGAAACCGAACTTGGACTCAAATCAAAAAATCAAAACGAAAAAGGAGGTAGTCATGAACAATAAACCCGCAACACTCAAAGGCATCCCTTTCAATCTGGAAAAGCATGTAAATTATGCTGATGGCTCTGTAGTAAGCAAGACATTACTTAAAAAAGATATCGGCAATATTACTCTCTTTGCGTTTGATTCGGGCCAGGGGTTGAGTGAGCACACAGCCCCTTTTGATGCCGTGGTATATATTTTGGACGGGCAGGCCAGAATCACTATCGGAGGAAAAACACAAACCGTGAATGCCGGAGAAATGCTGATCATGCCGGCTAACATTCCTCACTCGCTTAGCGCTGAAGAAAAATTTAAGATGCTGCTGGTTATGCTTCGTGGCGAATGAGTTTCATCCAACTCTTAAAAAGCAACGGAATGAATAGGTGTAACATACTAAGTGAGGAGCAATAGATGACGGCTTCGTAAAAAGTCCAACTTCTGCGTTGCGCTACATCCTTCGTCACTGCAGCGTACTATAAGTACGCCTCATTCCTCAGGATTTGCGCGCCTTGAATTTGGATCTTTTTACTTTGCCGTCGGATTGTGACTTTTTACGAGACTGTCATAGATATATCCTTGACAAACTCATATGTTGTACGAAAAATAGCGTCAAATAATTAAAGGGGCATTATCATTAGGATTGAAATTTTAAATACGTTATCAAAAAAACAAAGGAGGAGGTATGAAAGCAAGAAAAATAAAAGAGGGTGTTTTTTGGATGGGGGCTGTAGATTGGGACAGGCGTCTTTTTGACTCATTGATCCCGCTTCCCGACGGCACTACCTACAATGCTTATCTGGTCCGTGGAAGCGAGAAAACTGCCTTGCTTGACACGGTTGATCCCGCCATGGCCAATGAACTTTTAGAACAACTTAAAGATGTTTCTCAAATCGATTACGTCATTTCACACCATGCAGAGCAGGATCACTCCGGAACGATTCCGCAGGTTCTTGAAAAATACCCCAATGCCAAGCTGATAACAACACCCAAAGCAAAAGGAATGCTTATGGATCTTTTACAGATACCTGAAGCATCCTTTACCACCGTCGAGGACGGTGAAACCCTTTCTCTCGGGGACAGGACATTGACATTTATTCATACGCCCTGGGTTCACTGGCCTGAGACAATGGTGACATATTTGGAAGAAGACGGAATCCTTTTTAGTTGTGATTTTTTTGGATCCCACATTGCTACTACCGATCTTTATGTGACGGATGAAGGGCGAGTCTATGAGGCGGCCAAGCGTTACTATGCCGAAATCATGATGCCTTTCCGTACCGTGATTCAAAAAAACCTGGAAAAACTAAAATCTTACGAGATTCAGATGATCGCTCCCAGCCACGGGCAAATATTTCAGGATCCGGCATTTATTATGGATGCCTATAGGGACTGGGTATTCAGCCCTTGTCGTAACATAGTTGTACTGCCTTATGTGTCTATGCATGAAAGCACAAAGCGAATGGTCGACTATTTTGTTTCTGCCCTTGTAGAAAAGGGGGTTAAAGTAGAGCAGTTCAATCTGGCCGTAACCGACATAGGGAAATTGGCCATGGCACTGGTTGACGCAGCGACACTCGTAGTCGGAACGCCGACAGTCCTTGCAGGCCCCCACCCCTACGCTGCTTACAGTGCTTTTTTGGCAAACGCTCTGCGTCCCAAAATAAAATTCCTTTCCATTATCGGCTCTTATGGATGGGGAGGAAAGACCGTAGAAACACTTGCGGGAATGGTCCCCAATCTCAAAGTAGAAGTCATAGACCCGGTCCTTTGCAAAGGTGTGCCTTCAGAGAAGGATCTTAAGGCGTTGGATGATCTGGCCGCCGCTATTGCGGAAAAACACAAGGAGCACAATTTTACTTAACGCAGATTCTCCAAGTTGTTTGTTTTTCAATAGGCGTTGTAATTCACAAGGCCCGAATGAGAAAGACAGTTTTCGTTCAGGCACTAAATACTTGGACCGTAATCGTATTTCGAGGGTAGAATGGAAAAAAGAATTAAAACTGCCAACACAATCCTTTATTGCGGAAAATTTGAAGAAACTGTTGAGTTTTACCGGGACCATTTAAAATTACCCGTCAACTTCTCCACTGACTGGTTTGTGGAGTTTCGCATGAACGTAACATCCCGATTGAGCATTGCTGATGAAAAACGTGCTTCCATCAAGAGCTGCCGTGGAAAGGGTATAACCCTGGCACTGGAAGTTGAAAACATTGATAAGACATGGGAACATATTGATAACGCTGGATTAAATCCAACCGGAATAAGAAAACATGCCTGGAATGCCCGAGTTTTTTATCTCTTTGATCCTGAAGGACACCGGATAGAAATTCGGGAATCAATCAATTAACAGAGTTCACCATAAGCTATTGAAAGGAAAGCTGTTACATATGGACACGACGTTAATCAACACCAAAGTAGACCTTCCAATCTGGCAGGGTCTGGACACACCTCTCTACGTTACTGATATAATACAGGAAACGCATGATGTCTATACCTTCCGTTTTCAAGGAAATCCCTTGTGCCGGTTTGTCTACTGGCCCGGCCAGTTTTGCACTCTTGTATTGAACATAAACGGCAAAAAAGTACGCCGTTCCTATACGATTTCCTCACCGCCTTCACGGCCTTTTGTACTTGAGATCACAGTCAAACGTGTGCCGGGCGGTTTTGTTTCAAACTGGTTAGCGGACAACCTGAAAATCGGTGACAGGGTGGATGTCGCCGGTCCAAAAGGAAAGTTCTGCCTTATGCCCGGTAAGATCCCGCCAAAAATTCTTCTGATTGCGGCAGGAAGCGGAATCACCCCCATAATGTCGATGGTTCGATGGTTGTGCGATATTTCTGCAAATGTAGACATCCGTTTTTTCTATTCTGCGCGCAGTCCGTACGACATCATCTTTCGCAATGAAATTGAGTTGCTTACTTCCCGGTATAAAATGTTCGAGCCGGTGATAATCACCAGTACCAGATCCGGCGGCGGTGGGTGGACGGGTTTAAGGGGACGTATTAACCGGGAGATGCTTGAGATGGTTACGCCTGATATCCATGAGCGGCAAATCTATATGTGTGGACCTCCTGGCTTCATGGAAACAGCCAGGAAAATTCTGACTGAACCGATTTTGGGGCAACCGTTCAAACTGTCCAACCTTCATATAGAAAGTTTTAGCGGAATACGGACTGCTGTCGAAGAAAAATCTACCGCACCTCCAAAAACTGATGCGGTGAGCCTCGCACAGCCACCACAGGAAGAGGAAGCTCAGACCGTTTCATTAGCAGTTGAATTTGCCAGCTCGGGCAAAAAAGTCACCACTGACGGGAAAACGCTTTTGCTGGATATTGCCGAAGAACAGGATATAGACTTGGATTATGGTTGCCGATCAGGTAGCTGCGGAGTATGTAAAGCTCGTCTCATAAAGGGAAAGGTAGATATGGAAACCGATGAAGGTCTTGAGCCGGAAGAAAAAGAGGACGGCTATATCCTGACCTGTGTGGCAACGCCTGTCACAGACTGTATATTGGATGCCTAACACCTAAGACCTGCAAAAATGTTAAATGGAGGTTCGTTTATGGATTTGAAAATGTGGAAAAGCGACACGGTTACAATTAAAGTGGATTACGACAAGTGCCAGGGGCACGGCGATTGTGCGGACGCATGTCCGTCTGAAGTTTACGAACTGTCAGATGGCAAGACCGTGCCGGTCAATATAGATGAGTGTGTTGAATGTTGCACATGTGTTGAGACCTGTCCGGAAGGAGCGATCGATCATAGTGCCTGTGGATAAAATCAGGAAGTGCTTCTTTAAAGGAAAGAAAATTTTGAGGGAAAGTTAATTGATCCAATATCATTAGAAGGAGGAAAAATAATGGCAAAAGAAAAGGCGGCCTTTATTTTTTTTCTAAGGGATTGTCTTGACAGTAAGAAAATAATGGTGTAATCATAATGTTAAATATGTAATCATGCTTAATGGGGGTTTCATGGTTCGAACACAAATTCAGTTGACTGAAGAGCAGGCCAAAAAACTCAGAGAGCTTTCGGCAGCCAGCCGAGAATCTGTGGCCGCTTTAATTCGAAAAGCGGTGGATCAGTTTATAATTTCAGGAAAACCGGACCGATCGACTCTTTACCGTCAGGCAGAATTGGTTGTCGGCAAATATAAATGCGATACGGATGATGTTTCCGTACATCATGATCGCTATCTTGAAGAGGCTTTTGGACCATGATAATTTTTGCCGATACATCCGGTCTTTTTGCCTTGTTGGTGCAAAACGACCATATGCATATTCGGGCAAAACAAAATTTTTCGTATTTTGCTCAACATCGTGCTCAACTTCTGACCAGCTCTTTTGTTCTTGTCGAAACCGCTGCTCTTTTGCAACAACGCGTGGGGCTTGTGGCAGTTCACGATTTTCAATCAAAAATTATTCCGCTTTTAGAAATCATATGGGTAAACGGCGACTGGTACACCCGTGCAATTCAGCGACTCTTCGCTTTCAACAATCGAAACATAAGTCTTGTTGATTGCCTCAGTTTTGAAATCATGGAATCACGGGAGATAACACACGCTTTTTCTTTCGATAAACACTTCCCTAAAAACGGTTTTACCATTGATACTTTTCATGATCAGGATTTGTAAAGTAGATCAGTGCTTCCGGAACTATACAACTACTTAAACATATTGGTATGGCGACACTTTTACGGATTTTTTCATTCGTTTAGTTGTGATAAAATATGTAATACTGTTGATGAAATGTGTAAAGGAAGTACAACAATGTCCGAACAAAAAGTAACCTTGCCGATTACCGGTATGAGCTGCGCCAATTGCGCAGCGAACATAGAGCGGGCTTTATACAAAAAGACAACGGGTATTGTAACGGCATCGGTTAATTTTGCCACGGAACGACTGATGGCAAAATATATTTCCAACTGAAAGTATCGTATATATAGAAATTTTTTTTAAAATTTTAGTCTTTTTTGATCTAAGTCAAGGTAATTAGTCCGTCCTGAATATAAAATAGACTTAAAAATAAGGAAATGGTCCTTTAAAGCAAATTTTAAGGGAAAAATTAATCAACCAAATATCATTAAAAGGAGGAAAAATTATGTTTTGTTTTCAATGTCAGGAAACAGCAAAAAATGAAGGCTGCACCATCAAGGGTGTTTGCGGGAAACCCGAGGACACGGCAAACCTTCAGGATCTGTTGATCTATGTGCTAAGAGGTATTGCTGTTTATGGTGAAAAGGCCAAAGAATTAGGTATTTCAAACAAGGAAAACGGGCTGTTTGCGGCACAGGCGCTTTTTACCACCATCACCAATGCCAACTGGGACGACGACCGGTTCGTGGCCATGATCAGGGAAGGCCTCAGACGTCGGGACCTTCTTAAGAACAAGTTTCTGGCCGCCTACAAAGAAAAAAACGGTAAGGATTTTGATGAGAAATTACATGATTCTGCCACCTGGTTCTCGGATGACGTGGCCGAGTTTGAAGAAAAGGCCAAATCGGTTGGCGTCCTCGCCACAGAGAATGAAGATGTTCGATCTCTCAGGGAGCTGTTGATCATCGGTTTGAAAGGGATTGCCGCTTATGCGGATCATGCCGCCATTTTAGGATTTGAAAAAGACGAAATCTACGATTTTATCATGGAAGCTCTGGCTTCCACCACAAAGGACCTGACGGTGGACGAGATGGTAGGTCTGGTGCTAAAAGCCGGAGAAACGGCGGTGAATACTATGGCTCTGCTGGACGAAGCCAACACCACCGCCTATGGAAACCCTGAGATAACCGAGGTGAATATCGGTGTTGGCAAAAATCCCGGGATTTTGATTAGCGGCCACGACCTTAAGGACATGGAAGAACTGCTCAAACAAACCCAGGGCACCGGAGTTGATGTGTATACTCACAGTGAAATGCTGCCGGCTAATTATTATCCTGAATTTAAAAAGTATGATCATTTCGTGGGCAACTACGGCGGCGCCTGGTGGCGGCAGAACAAGGAATTCGAATCTTTCAACGGTCCGATTCTGATGACCACAAACTGTATTATCCCCATAAAAAAAAGCAATACCTATCAGAACCGGATCTTTACCACCGGGATGACCGGTTATCCCGGTGTGGTACATATTCCCGATCGACCGGAAGGAGGCGCAAAGGATTTTTCAAAAATTATCGAGCTGGCCAAAAAATGCGACCCGCCCATTGAAATCGAAACCGGCAAGATTGTCGGCGGATTCGCCCATCACCAGGTGCTTGCTTTAGCGGACAAGGTTGTTGATGCGGTAAAATCCGGCGCCATCAAACGCTTTATTGTCATGGCCGGGTGTGACGGCCGGCAAAAGGCCAGAAACTATTTCACCGAAGTTGCCAAAGCTCTGCCGCAAAATACGGTAATTTTAACTGCCGGTTGTGCCAAGTATCGTTACAACAAGCTTGATCTTGGCGATATCGGCGGCATTCCGAGAATTCTTGACGCCGGCCAGTGTAACGACTGCTACTCTCTGGCGGTGATTGCCTTGAAGCTCAAAGAAGTGTTTGGACTGGACGACATCAATGATCTCCCGATTTCCTTTGATATCGGATGGTATGAACAAAAAGCGGTGGCTGTTCTGTTGGCGCTGCTTTCTCTGGGCATCAAAGGTATTCGTCTGGGTCCCACCCTGCCGGCTTTTCTTTCCCCGACTGTGCTCAATGTTCTGGTGGAAAAATTCGATATCAAACCGATCGGCACCGTGGAGGCGGATATCGAGGCCATGATGAGTGGAAAGTAATTTGTCCCGGTTTTTAACGGATGGCGGTTTTCTGAAGATAAAATAATTTTTCGGGAAACCGCCATCATCTAAAGAAGTACAACAATGTCCGAACAAAAAATAACATTGCCGATTACCGGTATGACATGTGCAAACTGCGCCATGAATATTGAACGTGGTGTTAAAACTCTATACGGTGTTACGAATGCCAGTGTTAATTTTGCATCAGAACAGGCAGCCATAAGTTTTGATCCCAAAGCGTTGACCATTAAAGATCTGGTCAATAAAATTCACAGCTCGGGCTTTACCGTTCCTACAACAAAAATTGAACTGCCCATAACCGGTATGAGCTGCGCCAATTGTGCAGCGAACATAGAGCGGGCTTTATACAAAAAGACAACAGGCATTGTAACGGCATCGGTTAATTTTGCCACGGAACGGCTGACAGCGGAATATGTTTCCGGTGTTGCCTCTGTTAATGATATGGTTTCGGTTATACAAAAGGCCGGATACGGTTCAATTTTGCCGGATCAAGTTGTTGAAGGCCAAGACGCGGAGCAGGCTGCACGAAATGCGGAGATAAAAGACCAGACACGAAAATTTGTCCTTGGGGCAATCTTTGCCCTTCCCCTTTTTATTCTCAGCATGGGACGTGATTTTAACTTTCTTGGTATGTGGAGCCATGCGCCATGGGTGAATTGGTTGTTCTGCGCCCTTGCCACGCCGGTTCAGTTTTACACCGGTTGGGATTTCTATAAGGGCGGAGTAAAAAGCCTGAAAAATAAAAGCGCAAACATGGATGTTCTTGTGGCCATGGGTTCCTCGGCGGCATATTTTTATTCGCTGGCGGTTCTTATTTTTCCTCCTTTCGGAGATCATGTTTATTTTGAGACCTCAGCGGTCATTATCACTCTGATTAAGCTGGGAAAGATGATCGAATCCCGCACAAAGGGGAAGACCGGAGGCGCAATTCGCAAACTCATGGGTCTTCGCCCAAAGACCGCCACGATCATCCAGGATGGCGTTGAAAAGGAGATTCAAGTAACAAGGGTCCAAAAGGGCGATACGATCATTGTCAGGCCGGGGGAACGCATTCCCGTGGACGGGATCATCATAGAAGGGGAATCCTCCCTGGACGAATCCATGCTGACCGGTGAACCTTTGCCGGTGGACAAGCATGCCGGAGATATGGTGGTCGGTGGAACAATCAATGGTGAAGGTCTTTTAAAATTCAATGCCCTGGCCATCGGAAAAGAAACCGTGCTTGCCCAGATCATTGGTCTGGTTCAGGAAGCTCAGGGGAGCAAGGCCCCCATACAATCGATTGCAGACCGGGTGGCGGCCATCTTTGTCCCGGTAGTTATTACGATTGCCCTTGCTACATTTGTATTGTGGTGGGGGATTACCGGTGAATTTGTACCGGCCATGATACGGCTGGTTGCGGTGCTTGTCATCGCCTGTCCATGTGCTTTAGGGCTGGCCACACCCACGGCCATAATGGCCGGCACCGGAAAAGGAGCGGAAAAAGGTATCCTGTTTAAAAAAAGCGAGGCCCTTGAAATGGCTACAAAACTCGATACTATTGTACTGGACAAAACCGGCACCATCACAATGGGCAAACCTGCCGTGGTTGACATTATTCCTTTTGACCCTGGTTTTGCAAGTCAGGATCAGCTCTTAAAACTTGCGGCTTCGGTTGAGAAAGGATCAGAACACCCGATTGGCAAAGCGATTGTGAACGAAGCTAAAACAAGAAGTATTGATCTCCGGGAACCGCAAAATTTCAAAGCTTCGGGAGGATTTGGTGTTGAGGCAAATATACAAGGCAAATATGTAAGGCTTGGCAAACCAAAATGGTTTCGAGATATTGGAATCGATATTGAAAAAGCACAAGATAAAATAGACCTGCTCCAGTCCCAGGGCAAAACCGTAATGGTTCTGGCGCAGGAAAAGAAACTGTCCGGCCTGGTTGCCGTGTCCGACACCCTGAAACCGGAATCAAAGGCCGCGATACAGAAGCTCCATAACCAGGGTCTTAAGGTGGTCATGCTGACAGGGGACAATCTTAAAACCGCTCAAGCAATTGCTTCGAAAGTGAACATTGATGAGATTTTTGCCGAGGTCCGTCCTGAAGAAAAATCATCCAAAATCAAAGAACTTCAGGAAAAAGGAGAGAAGACCGGCATGGTGGGTGACGGGATAAATGATGCTCCGGCCCTTGCCCAGGCTGACGTGGGTCTTGCAATCGGGACCGGTACGGATGTGGCCATTGAAGCCGGCGATATTATCCTTTCCAGCGGAAGTTTAACCGGCGTATCCCGTGCAATTAAGCTTAGCAGCGCCACCATGAAGACAGTCAAACAGAACCTTTTCTGGGCATTTTGCTATAATATCGTGCTCATACCGGTTGCAGCAGGAATTCTTCAGCCCTTTGACGTTTTCCCCGTCTTTTTAAGGCAGCTTCATCCCATTCTGGCAGCCCTTGCAATGTCTTTGAGCAGTATTTCAGTGGTAACAAACAGCCTTCGTCTGTATAATAAAAAAATCGGTTAATCTTGACGGTCTCGTAAAAAGTCCAACTTCTGCGTTGTGCTGCATTTCGTAATCATTCAACGTACGAAAAGTACGCCTCATGATTACAAAATTTGCACGCCTTGAATTTGAATTTTTTACAAAACCGTCTAAATCGGACTTTTTACGAGTTCATCAATCTTTATGTTGTTATCAACCGGTTTTATTTTATGTGCTAAGAGGCATTGCTGTTTACGGCGAAAAGGGAAGCGAACAATGATGAAATTGCCAGGCTCAAAAACCAACCTCCCCGGCCAAAAATAAAACCAATACCAAAACTTATGGAGAAGTTACCTGAAAGATAGATAACTTGTTTAATAAATTGGAAATCTTTTCCCTGAGTTCATCGGCTGCCGTGTGGCTTTTAACCAGATACCCGTCTGCTTGAGAAAGGTGGGGACCAAACAGGTGTGTGTCGTGGGCGGTAACGATAAGCACCGGAAGATTTGGATTTTGCATTTTAATGTCCTGCAAAACATCCCATACGAGGAATCCATGCTTTAAGTATTGATTCAGGAGCACGATATGGGGGTTAAACGATAAAATATTTTTCATCACAGACTCTACATCATCCGTTGTTGAAATATTGTATCCTTCACCGGCCAGACTTTCTCTGCATAGATCCTTTACCCACGTCTGGTCATCTATAATAAGTATATTTGCCATATGACATTCCAAATCTATCCGGTTAATACGATCTTCACCTTGGGCTTGCTCGATCCACTATCAATGGCATGTAAGAGGGGGAAATAAAAATAAGTATTCGTTTTCGGCGCGATTTATCCGTAAAAATAGTATCATACCTGAAGCGGTAATATTTTCAAAATGCTAACGTGTTACAATAGACACTTTTTCTTTCCTTAAAGAGAGCCATACTTGCTGCCAGACAAATTTCAAGTCGTCTTAAGCTTCATAAAATATGGGTTCTCCCAGTTCTTTAAACGAAATACTATTGAAAATATGATGTCCATCATAGTCGAGGACCCGCAAGTCGTCCGTCTGACGCAAATCACCCATGATGGTTTTAAATTGCAATCCATATTTTTCTTTTATTTTTTCTTCAGAAATTTCATAAGCAATGAACTTTTTTATCCCTTTTACAGCGAGCTTCTCAATTAGTTTTGAATCATTTAAAGATTCATAAGTGGTTAAAAGAAGAATGGGGCCGGTGCCTGTGAAAAAGATTCCTGCCTTCATAATATACCTCCTTTCTATTTATGCCTCGTCTTTTTTCAAAACCGGATGTCCTTCCAGGCAGAAGGAACGCCACTTGCAGTCGACCTGATCGCAATCGATAATTCCTTTTTGAAAACAGTCCGCATGACCTTCAGCGCGCTGAATACTTCTAATCAGGGTCGTTATATCAAGGAAATTCTTTTTTTCAACATCCGGTCCCGTCTTGGAGGATGATACTGTCGCTATCTCCTCGATCCCCTTCAGATTTCCAGTACTGTTCAAGCGCTTTTGATCTTTTCTGAATGGCATATATCAGTTAACTTTATGTCCCGGAATTTCTCTCCACGGCGGGAAATCAAGGGTTTTTAAAACAAAGAACGCCTTTAAATCGGTTGTTTTTGAGATAGCTTTGCATTATATTGTCCATAAAGAGGCAGAACTTTGTGCAATCGAAGGCGGTAGTGTATAATTGTATTCTTCTGTATAATCTATTCCGCTTCCAACGTTCCATTTTTCAGTAGATACATGAACCTCCTGTATCGCTTTCAGCAATTTACAATTTTTGGCGCAATCCTCCTTAGGCAGATCTTTTCTGGGACAATTTTTACATGGAGAAGAAATCATATTCCCTCCTCTATCTAAGGGTATTCATTATTCATAACATCGGGAGACGCCCGATTTTAATTAATTATTATCAGGTGAGAATTGGCTTTGTCTATAGAGAGAAGGGCTCATTTTGATGGGCAAAATCCCTGGGAAGTGGGAACTTGTCCCGCAATAGAGGGATAAGAATTGATCTTTTATTCTTTCCAGAGATCAACGTCGATCAGGCCGAGCTTTGCAGCATAGCGAATCAATTCAATAGTATTATGAAGGCCGAGTTTGTTCATAATGTTGGCACGATGGTTTTCAACGGTCTTGGGGCTGATAAAAAGCTTTTCAGCAACTTTTTTGCTGGACAATCCCTCTGCCAGAAGGCGCATAACCTCTTGCTCCCGGGGCGTTAACGTATTGTAATCGGCATCCGTAATTTTTGCCTCTTTTAAAGGAGATTTCAAAAGATTTTCAACCACCGTATGGGAAACCGAGCTGTCAAGAAAATAGTCGCCTCTTGCAACAGATTCCAGCCCCTGAACAAGCCTTTCCGAGGCAGACTCCTTAACCACATATCCGGTTGCTCCGGCCTGAAATGCCTCGGCAATATAATCAATTTTAGAATGCATGCTGACAATCAAAATGCGTGTTGTGGAAAAAAGAGTTCGTATTTCCCTGGTTAGTTGAATGCCGCTTTGATCCGGCAGGGATATGTCCACTATGATCATATCCGGTTTAAGTTTTTTGGTCAGTTGAAGCCCTTCTCGTCCATTTCCGGCTTCACCGACCACCTCAAAACGAGAATCTCGCTCTATAATCGCCTTAAGCCCTTCCCTGAAAAGAGGGTGATCATCAATGATCAATATGCTATTCTTTTCGGACACAATTTTTCTCCTTATAGGGAACTTCAATAAAAATTTTTGTTCCTTCCGTTGGGCGAGATTGAATCTTCATTTTTCCGTTTAAAAGGCTGACCCTTTCCTCCATACTTCGAAGTCCCATCCGTTTCTCTTTGATAGCCGATACCATTCGCTTCTTGATATCAAATCCTTTACCATCATCCTCAATGCGCAGGATGATGTATGGAAAAGAAGCAACCATTTTGAGGGTTACACTGTTGGCATCGGCATGCTTTTTAATATTCCATAAAGCTTCCTGTATAAGGCGGTACAAGTTGATTTCCGTGTCAAAAGGAATTGTCAGATCATCCATGCCGGCAGCGAAAAAATCAATGTTTATCTGCTTTTTCTCGGCAAATTCTTCACAATATTGATAAACCGTTCGAACCAGCCCCAATTGGTCCAGCCCGGGAGGATGTAAATTATAAGCAAAATCTCTGACAGCCGATATCGATCTTTTGAGTATTTTTGACAATTCCGAAGATTTTTGTTTTATCTTAACGGATACGGAAGGCTGGCCGTCAAAAAGCGTTTCCAGACCGATTTTCAGCAGGGAAAGGTCTTGTGCCACGCTGTCATGCAGATAACGGGAAATTCGCTGGCGCTCATTTTCCTGGGCCTTCATCAGTTGTTGAGTGAGGGTGTGAACATGTTCTTCCGCCTGTTTTCGCTTGGTGATGTTCACTATATTTGCCATTATAGCAGGCTTTCCCCTATATTCGATGGCAGCTACAATCATTTCGCACCAAATGGTTCCCCCATCTTTTTTGAGCCTTTGAACCTCATAATGATACGGAACAGATTCACCCTTCAATCTTTTGGATACTCTTTCTGCTATAACCTCCCTGTAATCAGGATGAATCAGCACCTTATATTCCGTTCCCAGTAATTCTTCTACCGTATGCCCATGCATCGTGGCGAATCTATCATTAACAAATACAAACCTTCCATCCTGGTGGATAAAAATACCGGTAAGGGAGCTCGTTGTAAGTGTTTTATACTTTTCCTCACTCCTCCTCAGCTCTTCCTCCACCTGCTTGCATCCGATGGCTTCTTTTTCTAACTTCTTTACCCGTTGTTCCAATTCCTCATAGGTTGGATTTTTGGGCATTTGAATATACTCCTATAGATTTCAAGAAAATGTGTTTGGGGCTTTTGGGTTACGATCTCCGAAGAGATTTTTCCTGTGCGACTCCAAGAAACTGGAAATTTGAAATTAGAAACTTGATAACAACCTGAATTGTCATTTCTTTTCCAAGTTTCGAGTTTCCAGTTTCAAGTATCGCACCCCAATTGTTCCCTTAATTAGTTTCCAGGGAGAATGAGAATAACCCCAAAATATTTTTCTGTAAGCCTATATAAACCATTATTCCACTATTTCATCATTCCTCTACGATTTCCCAATTTATCACAAAAGTATTGTTATTGAGAAGATATCTCGATAAATCAGGAACCTTCGTATTTAAAAGAAAGCGATACTCTGGCACGATA
>JAUVTO010000206.1 GCA_030601485.1 Desulfobacterales bacterium
AAAAAGTCCAACTTCTGCGTTGTGCTGCATTTCGTAATCATTCAACGTACGAAAAGTACGCCTCATGATTACAAAATTTGCACGCCTTGAATTTGAACTTTTTACGAAACCGTCTAAATCGGACTTTTTACGAGTTCATCAAATTTGTTAGCAATGGTTTTTCAGGGTTCGATGACTCTTAATTCCCTTCCTGTAACGTTTTGTAAGAGGACGCTGCCGGAGAAGCACATAGGTTGCTCCTGCACCGCCGTCACAGGATCTTGCACTTGAAAAGGCTATGACCCACTTCCGCCAGGGTCCGCAGGTAAGCCACTCGATAACCCTGGTTTTTAAGACCGGCTTGTCAGGCGAGGAAAGGCCGCGGCCGTGTACAATCAGAACAGCCTTTTTACCGGTTGTTATGGAATCTGTTAAAAACAGTTCAAAAGCATTCCGGGCATTTTCCACTCCGAGTCCGTGGAGATCGATATGCGCCTGTATTGAAAAATCTCCCCGGTGCAGTCGTTTTGTAATCTCAGGATGTACATTATATCCCCTGCCTTCGATATATTCGGGAGTATCGGCAACAACAAAACCGGTTCCGAATTTCACAAGATTATATAGCTTAAGCAAGGTTTCATCTTCAGAATCATGATCCGGGCCGGCCGGCGGGCCGGAGTTGAATCTGTGTTCTATCCGGTTTCTCCTGGGGATCGGTGTAACGTCTGCCATTTCCTTTAAAAAAAGTTCATTTTCAGATGGTTGATTATCGAGTATATTTTCAGCAGGATTGGAAACGTCATGTTGGCTGTCGCAAATTTTCAAAACTTCCTTTTCCGCATGGTCAACAGGGGAGGGCGCGGATTTTAATGATTTTTTCTCAAGCAGTTCTTTGAGTTCTTTAAACGGTTTGAAAGCTCCTGATGACTTGGAAGTTTTCATATTGTCCCTCCAAATTTGACGTTTTACGGAGGATTTGTTTTTTGGATAAAAACTGTTTTTTTGTTGATTTCCATGGTTATCATTTTGTTATAACTCGGGAGACCCTGCAGGGATTAGACAGCTCAAAAAATCGCATGCAAAAATTATTAGCTCCGTCAGACTTGCCGATTACTAAACGTCCCGTAACCCCTTTTACAGTATCAGCATCGAAACGCTTGGGTTCTGCTTCAGAATAGTGTATGATTTTCATTATCCTCGTCTTAATCCAATTGAAAATTTCCTGGATTGAAAATTGAAGATTGAATAAATAAGGAATCATATAAATATGTCATCAGGTTTTTTCCTTAAATCTTCAATCTTCAATCGAAAATATTAAATTATCTTTAATATCAATCTGTAAGGTTCGGGTCAACAAAAATGGAGAATGAGTGATTGGTTATGCAGATCGGCTCAAAAAAGTGGAAGAATGTTATATATGACGGCGCCAAAGATCTTGAAATTCAGATTGACCGGGGAAAAATAGATCAATTTGGAATCCATGCCCTTGAACTTATAAAATGGTCCCGAAAGACCAACCTGACCACCATTTCCGATCCTTTGGAGGTTGCAGTAAAGCATTTTCTGGATTCCATAGCACCGGCCCCGATTATTCCTTCGCATACCTCTTTGCTTGATATGGGTTCGGGCGGCGGGTTCCCCGGGATTCCGCTTAAGATCATGATACCGTCTTTGTCTGTTACTCTTATCGATGCCTCCAGAAAAAAGATCAGTTTTTTAAGACAGGTGATCAGAATACTCGGTCTTGATAATATTGAGGCTTGTCATGTCAGGGCGGAGGATCTGTCCAGGGACCGCAGAGTTAATAATGCTTATGATGTTATAATAAGCCGAGCTTTATCTTCCATGGTGAATTTCGTTCAGATGTCGTTGCCTTTGCTTGCAAAAGATGGATTTATCATCGCCATGAAGGGGAAAATAACTGACATGGAAATTGAATCCACGCGATCACTGATAAAGAAAAGGCCTGATATTCGGGAAAACAGCATGAGAAATTTTAAAATTATCTTGAAAAAATACAGACTCCCGTATTTAAATTCCGAAAGGTCTATGGTGATTTTAAAGAACGTTCTTTGAAGAATTTAGGCGCTTGGCTATGTCATATCGACAATTTGTTGTCGATGTTTGTAATATTTTGTATTTATTGATTTATAGTGAGCTAAAGTTTGAAGTGAACTAAAGTGAACTAAAGTTAAGGAAAGCGCCACAGGCGCAACACATTTAATATTTAAATTGATAGAACTCCTACACTTTAGGCACTTCAAACTTTAGTTCACTTTAGGCACTTTTCCGGGTTATCCGGATTAGTGATAAGTATGGACAAGTATTAATCCTTTTGATATTGTTCCGGAACTTAAAAATTTTCAAGAAGTATTGGGAGCTTAAAAAAACGAAAGAAAAAAGGAGAAAAACTATGCCCAGTAATGACCCGCAGCACACCATCGATTTCACCGTGGACCGGAATAATCTTTATCGTGAGGAATCCTTCACCGATGTCAAAGTCGCTGCCATAAGGCGACTCACACCTGTAAAGCCCGATGGCTCTGATGATGAAAGCCGTGATTTCATTTTTATGGCACAGACACAGTTGATGTCACCATCGGGGCCCGTGCTACTTCAGTCTATTCTTGATGCCGGGAATTTAGAACAGGCCATGGAGAGATTTCCCAAGGCCATGCAAAAAGAAATGGACAGAGCAATGGCAGAAGAAAAGAAAAAGGAATAGGGGAGAGTTGTATGAAAGTTTTAATCTGCGGCAAAGGCGGCAGCGGAAAGAGTACCATTTCGGCCCTTATTGCTATGGCTTTGAAAAATCGGGGGTACCGTATTTTACTGGTGGATGCTGATGAATCGAATTATGGTCTTCACCGTTTGCTTGGCATTTCCCATCCGGTTTCATTAATGGACAGTCTGGGCGGTAAAAAGGGATTCAGACAAATGACGGCGTCGGCTTTTCCCCAGACCTTAGATGCCGTTCCTTTTAAGGAAAGGATACGCATCAATGAAATTCCGGGGGACTGTATCACTGAATCTGACGGAATCAAGCTGCTTGTTGTTGGAAAGATTAATCATTTTGGAGAAGGATGTGCCTGTCCTATGGGGGTGCTTTCAAAAATGGTGTTGTCAAAACTCGATTTCAAAGAAAATGAAATCGTTATCGTAGATACTTCTGCCGGCATTGAGCATTTTGGTCGCGGAGTCGATGCGGAATGCGATATGATCATCGGAGTGGTGGATCCCTGCTTTGAGTCTTTTGTGCTGGCAGATCAAATGCGTGATATGGCAATAAAAGCGGGGGTTGAAATATTTTTTGTGCTTAACAAGTTTGATGAAAAAACGCTGGATACAATGCATAAAAACATAAACCATGAAACCGTGATTGCCGAAATTCCGTATATGCATGCTGTTTTTATCGATAATCTTGAGGGTAGGGAACTGGGGACAAGTTTTCTGGAAATAGATCCGATTTGTCAACGAATAGAAGATGTTAAAAACAAGGTATGATTCAGCCGTAATGAAACGTCCGGTCTAAAACGGTC
>JAUVTO010000084.1 GCA_030601485.1 Desulfobacterales bacterium
CACTATTACATTGCCGGGATGTAAATCCACATGTAAAATTTTATTTTTGATAAGCGTAGAAACTTGCTTGATGACCGCTTTCATTGCCATACGAGCCTGTTCTTCATTTAGACAACTAAGCTGGGCAAGTGTTTGATGATCTTGGATCTCTCGGGTTACCAGCCAACATTGATAGAACAGGCGGCCTCTATAAGCAAAGGCAACCGGTTCAGGGGCATTTATGCCTAAAGTTCTGACTTTTTGCAGCAGTTCATATTCAATCTGGCAACGCGTTTTTCCATATTTGAGATACCTTTGTTTGATCAGATATCGAATTGCCCCTCCCCGTCTATAATATTTAATAGCTACAGATCCTATGTCTTCAAGCGGGACAACTGTAATTGAAGTTCTTCCACCAAGGGCTGAATTAATACTATCTTTTGGTAAATTAAAGAATCTAATGAGTTGTTTCAGTTGTTGGTCGGCTATATCTGACGATGATCCAAAATGATATGAATTATAAGTTTTAGTGTGTGTTGTGCTCATCGAGTATTTTGAGAATTAAAATTTGAGTCTGACGCCAGAGGAATAGGCTACGCATTCCACGGGGCAGGCGCCGGAATTGGGAAAAAGGGAACGTTTTGCAAAGGTCTTCCATTGGCACAACTAGTTTTCTATACATTAGTGAGACATGGAACGCATATGCACCCGGACAAGGCAATGTCTCATCCAGATAAGCTGCAATTCCCAAAATTGTTCATCGGAATGAGCAAAAACAGCCGTTTTCAATGCACTAAATTTGAATACAAAAACTTTTCGTTGTTATTTCATAACTATAGAGAAATGAGGTTAATGTGTCAAGAAGGTAATAGCACCTCGATCCCTTCCGAAAAGCGTCCAACAAAGATGGCCGTCACGAAAGTGCATCCCGCAATCAAAAGACACGCCTATCGTGTTAACCAGGGCCATACCTCGACGATGGCCAATGTCTCAAAACGGTTTTTAAGATCGGCATTTTCCTGTGGTGGTACAATTTTCTCGATAGCTCTGTCCTTTTCCACTTGCATCAGGAAGGTATGGTGGAACTGTAAGCCGAATATGACTTTTTACGAGACCGTTAAAATTTTTTTAATCTTAATTTAATCTACTTGCAATTTTGTTTCCGTACGGTATTGTTGATGAAGCTTAATCAATACATATAAACTCGACCCTTATGCCCCGGCAAGGATTCGGACCGGATATTTAGGACAAACAAAACCCGTCAGGGGGTTCGGTGTTGCATATAACACAGCTAAATTGTTCAAAGCCTTTCTCAAACGAGCTAAATGACCGATTTTAATACATGTTATTCCTTAAAATTTTCAGTAAATACGTTTGGATTCGTTGATTACCGACCAAAGTGTTCGATGGTTCATACCGTCAACATGAAAATGAATAGGTTTGGAGGGAAGCAATGAAAATTTATCTTTTTGTCTGGTTCTGGCTATTGACGTGTTTTGCATTCATCTCTGGTTTAAACGCTGAGACCGAACCCTTCCTTGAATGCGGACAGCCTTCATATTTTCAATGCAAGATGCTGCGGGGGCTGGATACGGAATGGAAGGGTTGGGAAATTCACTTCGGAGGTCAACTGACAGTGGATGCCATCACGTATGACAAGGATAACAAGAAAGACAGCGGCCTCAGGTGGGAAACAGTTAATTTACGAATAACAGGAAGGTATGGCAACAAGTTCCATTTTCACATAGAACCGGATCTGCTGGGAATAGACACGAAAAACAATCTGTACGAAGCATGGGCAGGTTGGGATATTAACCCGGCATTACAGGTGAGGGTGGGCCAGATCCGGGTGGCCTTAAATAGTGAATTTGCAACCCGCCCGGAAGATTTTCCATCCATAGACTATGGTTTCAGTTCGTATATAGATGGTCGATACGATCTTGGCGTGCAAGTTGATGGTTCGTTATGGGGCAGCACCATCTGGTATGAAGGATCCGCCACAGTGGGTGAAGGCTTTGATCTTGACGGCAACCGGAAATCAGATCCGCAGTGTTCCATTCGGACAGTTGTATTCCCGATGCAAGGCCTTGGGTACAATTTACTGAAAGGGGGATTCTTGGGTTTGGGTTTTGCTTGGAGCCCGGATTATGATGACGAAATTTTTTTACAGACACCTTTGAGATCTACCGTTTTTACAACCGAAAATTTGGATGGCGATTCAGCCAGATGGATACACGCCGAATTCGGCTGGTACTGGGGGGCATTCCGGCTGGGTGCTGAACGGGTAGATGGCGAGATTCAGGACGTGAAAGTCGGTAATGCCATTCGACAGGATTTTGATCAATTGACCTCATGGTCTGCATACGCATCGTGGAATATCACTGGAGAGCGGATGCGATGGGAGCGGGGAAGATGGCTACCTCCAATGCTTGATGGTCGGCCTGAGGACAAAACGCAGATTTTTGATTGCTTAAAGATTTTGGATCCGTTGGGATGCTTAGAGGTGGCGTTTCGCTATTCCAATGCCGATATTGATCGCGGCCTATTTGATAGTGGAATGACAACGTATAATCCCTCAACCCAGGAAGTACGGACGGCGACCTTGAACCTGAATTGGTATCCGCAACCCGGGTTGAAAGTAACGGCAGGTTGGGTCAAAACCATTGCTGATCACGAACTTTCCACTTTTGGAGGAACCAATCGAGATTCTTCTTTTGTGCTCAGAATGAGCCTTGCCCTCTAATGCTACTATCTGTCTAAGGGCCGAGTTGGTGCAAGATCGATCCGCCGGTCCAATGGGATGGAGGATGAGAGTTGATGCTTTGACAGAGCGACCGCTTCATGGACCACACTTCAATTCCAAAGCCTTGGCCAGCGTTTTTGTGAAATCCAAGCGCTTGCTGTAGCGTTTCTTTTGCCGCGTGAGCCGCTGGAACATTGCTGTCCAGCCCATCACCGGCACAGTTCCATAACGAAGAAGTTCACAGGCCGTTTGCCGGAAATGGGAAAGGTCTGGATACGCATCCAGAAGCGTGTTGAGTAAGGGGTAAAAACCATCACCACTCGTTTTTGCCATGGACCGGAGAATTCCCACGATCTCGCGCCGGACGAGCCGATCCAGATCCTTTTTCCGAGTGAACACGATCTCGAAGTCGAAGTGCACCAGACGGTCACGTGAGACGAACACGTGAGACAGGGTGGGGTGTTCCTGAAGCAAGCGGGGCTCGCCGAGTTCAAGTGCACGGGCATGCCGTTTTCCCCAAACCCGGGCGTACCTGGCGATGACTTCCTTTTTAAGCACAAGAGATTTTTGATCGTCTTGCAGTACCTTTGCCACCGTGGGGCTTGGGATATACTCCATGGCGATGCAGTTGGAGATGTCTTGAGGAAGCTTGGGCAGGGGGTAAACCTCGGGCACGTCGAAACCTTCTTGCTTCCAGAGCGCCAGCACGTCAAGCTCCGTGTCGTGTCGTGCCTTTGCTGTGATCGAGGACTTTCCCACAAGGAAAAGGGAGCCGAACTGCCGGAACAACACTCTCGGGCGCCTCCGCTTCAGACCGTAGCATTTCAGGATCACGAACTTTTCGTTGTGCACTACTTTCATCACCCGCTGCCGGCCGTCGCCGCGGCGACTAGTGTCCAGGACTTCGGCTTCCCTGAGGTCGATCGGTTTTATGTCGTTCTCCATATCATTTGCCAATTCACGAGTGCAACAGCAGGCGAAGTTTTTGCGCCGTATTGTACTTCGAGAAGGGTTTCCCCGCTCTCGGCTTGATCTTCCGGTCCAGCATGCGCGCCGCACGGAGCAGGGGGTTTGGGTTTCGAAAAGCGAAGGTGTACGTGTGCTCGAGCAGGTCTCGGTCCGAATACTGTTCCACCGTGACTCTCATAAAGCGGTCCCAATGCTCCTCCCCAACGGTCTTGCCCAGGGATTTTAAGTAGGCCAGTATCTCTCGGGCCACTAAATCTTTCACTTTCCGCCGGGATCGGTAGCACATCTCGAAGTCGAAGAAGAGGAACTGGCCGTCCTCCATGATCATTACGTGCTTGAGGTCTCCGTTCTCATGGATCAGCCTGGGCTCCCTCCGCTCAAGGGCGAGTCGGTGGCGATGGTGCCACACGGGAAGAAACCGCTTCCACATGTCAAGACGCTCATCAACCGGAACCTTCGGGTCCGCAAAATAGTGGATGAATCTGGGCCGATCCACGTATTCGAACAGGCGCCAGCCCTGATGGGGCACGCATCCCTCCACTATCACGTCGTCGTAAGTGTCGAACACCCGGAACCCAGCCTCGCGCCACAGGTTCAGGCACTCGTATTCCGTGTGCCAACGGGCCAGGGGCATGAATGAAGTCTGGTTGCTTACCAGTACGTTGCCCAAGGTCTTCGAAATGTACTTAAGAAGACTCCGGTCCCCGTAATAGACCTTGAGCACTGCGAAGCCGTCTCGGAAGGGGATTTTGTACAGGTAGTTGCCGTTCTTCAAAAGAAGGTAAGGGCTCAGGTCGTTGAAGCGAAGCACTTCTTTTGGGTCGGAAGCCATGGAATCTCTCTATCCTAAGTCAAAGGTCCGGTCAAGCCAAATACGTAATAAACGAGAAAGCTGAGACAATAACAATTCATTGATAGAAAGCCGCTTTTTGAAATTATATGAATCGAAAAAAGTTAAATGGTGTACCGATCTTAGCTTTACCACAGCATATGTAACCCTACGGGAGCGGTAACATAGTGGAGGCAAACCCGTTTGTCAACCAAAATCCAGCACCTAATCTTTAATCGAGCATTGTTATGCTCCTATATTTTTTATGAAAAAAATCAGCTTGATCAGGGGTCATTTTTTTGTCGATATGTTTAAAAAAATACAGAAAAAGCAGATTTTGGGCAGGATTGAATAAATATAACAAGTAGGCCCCATAATTTATTGAGATGTTACCAAAAAACTTATAACTCGCTAAAATATAAGCTGAATTTTGTATATAAAAGACTCCGACTCGTGCAAAATTCAAGTATAAAATTGCAACAAATATCTTGGATAAAAAGCCGTTGTGTATTGGGAGAAAAAATGCTTTAAATAAGTCCAATAAGAAAAGTGAGCAAGAGGCAAAGGCACAATGAAGACAGCAATAATAGGCGCCGGCAGAAACAAAAGCGGCATCGGACAATATATCGGAAAATATTTTCAAAAAAACGGGGCAACAGTCACATCGGTGTTGGGAACAACAGAAAAAACAGCCCGTAAGGCGTCTTCTATTCTAACACAATATGGAATAGATGCGACTTACTATACGGATTTTAGCAGCATGATGAGAAGAGAACGACCCGATGCGGTTGTTATCGCTTCTCCGGCACTGACTCACTATGAATATTTGATAAAATGTGTTAAAGAAGGCGTGCATATATTTTGCGAGAAACCATTTGTCTGGCAGGATAAAAATGATATTGATATAAATTCATTACTTGAAAATATTTTTGAAACGGCCGAAAGCAATAACCTGAAAATAGCAATGAATTCTCAATGTCCTTTTTCACTGCCATACTATGAACAGCTTTGCGGTCTAGTCCATAGTCAAAAAGTTGACACTTTTTTTATCAGGCTGTCTCCTGTGGTTTCCGGAAAAGAGATGATTTTAGAATCTGTTCCACACGCCTTGAGCATTCTGTATACGGTACTCGGTGATGGACAAATTGGCAATTTGAGTATTCAAGGGTATAAAGAAAAAATAATAACTACGTTTCATTATATCTTTACCAGCGGATATTGTGAGGTTATGATTGAGCTTGTAAGAACAATTCTTCCACCGCGCAGTTTTTCATACGGGTTTAATGGCAAGATTATTCATCGGGTTTTGGATCTCGATACCTATGATATCTCTTTTAAGTATTCAGATAAAATCCTGATGATAAAAGATCCTTTAGAGCTATCGGTGCAAGATTTTATTTCGGCAGTTAGGGATAAACGGGAACTGCTTATCGGTAAAGCACATATTATGAGCAATATGTCTCTGTTAAAAAAAATTTATGATTGCTGTGACATAATGTGAGAGATCAATATGAAAAAACTAAAGCACAAAGAACATGATTTCAGTTCCAAGCTAAGGCAATCTTCGGCCATAGAAAGCCTTAAGAAGTATATTACCTGGCAACGAAATGCCGGAATAACGGGTGCCGGTCATGCAATCCCTAATTTGGCTCCGATATCCATAAACCTGGATCTGACGTCCGCCTGTAATTTTTCATGTCCGCACTGCGTTGATTCAAAAATTATCAATACCGGAGAATACCTAAATATAGAAGATGTAAAACGTAGTTTAGACACCTTAAAATCCCGCGGTTTGTTATCCGTTATCCTCTTGGGAGGGGGTGAGCCCACCCTCCACAAAGATATTGGTGAAATTATCAAATATATAAAGAGGATAGGACTGCAGCTGGGTATCGTAACCAACGGATCAAGGCTTAGTCGCACTATAAAAGTTGCTCCTTTATTAGAAAAAAATGATTGGATAAGGGTGTCTTTGGATGCTGCGAGTCAAGACACTTTTGTCAAACTCCACAGGCCTAAAACCCATGTGACTTTAGATGACATACTACATAGTGCGCGAGAAGTGAAAATGCGTAATCCGAATATTTCCCTGGGCTATTCATTCGTTATTATGTGGGAAGGATTACACTTAAACGGACAGGCACTTTACCCGAACATCCATGAAATGACCGAAGCCGTGAGACTGGCCCAAACGTACAGCTTTGATTATATTTCTTTTAAACCCTGTCTGATACGACTTCCGGAATCTCAGAAGGAAACTCTTTTAGACAACATTGACAGAGAAAAAGAACAACGCCTTATAGAAGATATTAAAAAGAATTTTCATGATGCAAAACGAGCTGCAGACAATAAAATAAAGGTCCTTGAAAGTGTGAATTTACGGGCAATGATGGATAATAAGGTGCACGAGCTGAAAAGACAGCCCAAGATATGTCATTTGCAGTTTTTCAACACGGTGGTCACGCCGTCCGGAATTTTTCACTGCCCGGCTTTCAGAGGAGTTGAAAAGGCCAAAATTGCAGAATTTAACGGATATGCGGGAAAAGAAAATTTCGATCAAACATTACAAAACCTAACACATTCTATTGCCGTCTTTAATGCTGAAAAGGAGTGCAATGTTGTCGGATGCTTTTATCATCATGTCAACTGGTGGATTGAAAATTTTATACATTCAGATAAGAGCGTTGATGAACTAGAAGAAATAGAAGACGACGACTTTTTTTTATAATAGTATATCATGCGCTTTAAAAGAATATGTATTATACATCTGAATCAGATTGGGGACTTGATTTTTTCCCTGCCGCTGTTAAAGGCCCTAAGAGAAAACCATCCGGATGCATCTATTCATTCTTTGGTTAAACCGTATCTGCAAGAACTCCTTGTTGATTCACCGTTCGTTGACATGGTAATCCCTCGAAAAGGCGGCCTGACAGCTAAATTCAAGCTTTTAAAAAACATACGGAAGAACAACTATGACCTGGTGATATCTCTTGCCAGGGCTGAAGAATGCCTGATGTTAACCGCATTAAGCAGAGCAAAAATCAAGGCCGGATTTTCTTATTTTCCATGGGACT
>JAUVTO010000047.1 GCA_030601485.1 Desulfobacterales bacterium
AAAAGGGGTGGGGCTGGGCCTTTCCGTATGCTACGGGTTCATCAAGGATCATGGCGGAGACATACTTGTGGAAAGTGAACCGGGCGAAGGCACCACCTTTACCATTATCCTGCCGGTTTACAAGGGGACTTCAGACTGAGAGATAACAATATTTCTTCACAGCCGGCCCTTTAACGAGGAAGGCGGACCGGCGGAGTAACGATAAAAGAAGAGCATAAAAAGAAATTCGAGTGTACCTGTCAAAAAACCTTAAGAAATGAACCCATTTTTTCATTATTTCAAGTCCTTCTAAATATGATGCCCATGTAAAAAGTCCTTTTTACATGGATTTAGGAATTTAGGGATTCAGGAATTGCGAATTATTTAAGCTTGTTGTCAGAATACTGAATTGGAGAATTCTCTAAATTTTGACTTTTTACGACGCCATCAAATATGACGGTCTCGTAAATTCTACAATTGCTTGAAATTAAAGATCTTCTAATAGCTCCTGGTTTATGGCACTTCCATGGAATGATGGAATTATGGAATACTGGAATATTGGGAGTAAGAGCGGAAATAAACCATTTTAATTGTAAAAAACTCCTTCAAACCCATCATTCCATTACTCCATCATTCCATTATTCCAATTGTGAGCAAAGCGAACTAACTTGGAGAGTACTTCACCTCGCAAATCATACTTAAATTTTTTATTGTTCACGAATTTTTTTATTCTTTTTTCTTGACACAGCACAATCTGTCACGTACAAGCACGAGCGATCTATATCCTACTAATTTTGGAGGATAATACCATACCAATACAGTCTGATTATTTTAAGGATTAAACAATAGCAATGAAAATATCTAAGTTGCAGTGGGCTGGAATTCTGGTTGTGTTTATTTTTGTCTTGACTCTATGTATCGAGGCTAAAGAGACTAATGAAATCCTTGAACATAGATCTGATCTTATCACTATTGATACGCTCAAGTCGTTTGACGCTCTTGAAAGGCCGAAAGTTGTTTTTCTTCACGATTTACATACCGATGCCCTGGAAAAGAGCAATAAAGACTGTAAGACCTGCCATCTTTCTGAAAAATCTTCCAAGGATCGTCTTTCCCTTAAATTCAAGAGACTTAAAGACACCGGCAAACAAGAGGTGATGGATATTTATCATGCCGAATGTATAGGGTGTCATAAAGAGATATCTGCTTCTGACCAAGACGCAGGGCCTGTTGAGGTCTGCGGAGAATGTCACAAAAAGGATGCCGGGTTGATATCTTCCAATCTGCCCGTGGCTTTTGATAAATCCCTTCATTTCCGCCACACGGAAGCAAACAAGGACGAAAGAACAAACAAAGGTGATTGCGGGCTTTGCCATCACGAATACGATGAAAAGGCAAAGAAGCTATTTTATGCCAAAGAAAAAGAAGGTTCATGCCGGTATTGCCACATGAAGGAAACGGAAGAAAACCGGATGTCCATGAGGTTGTCGTCCCATTCAGGTTGCATCGATTGCCACAAAAAGGCGGCGGACAATAAAAAGAAAACCGGTCCTATCAAATGCAGTGGCTGCCATGATCCCGATATGCAACAGAAGATTGAAAAGGTTAAGGTGGTTCCAAGAATCGAAAGGAAACAGCCTGATTTTGTCCTGATCCGTGCAAACCACCGGAAAACAAACAAAGATGACCGGATTTCCAGAATGAATCCCGTTCCTTTCGACCATAAGGCTCACGAAGGATACAATGATACATGCCTTGCTTGTCACCATGCAAGCCTGGATTCATGTAGCAAGAAATGCCACACCCCGGCAGGTTCAAAAGAGGGAAAATATGTCAATCTTGAAAGCGCCATGCATCAAAAAGGTCAGGAAAAAAGCTGTCAAGGCTGTCATGAAATGAATCAGCACAAACCAAATTGTGCAGCCTGCCATTCCTTAATGGCAGAAGATCGCAAGCTGGAGACTTCCTGCCTAACATGTCACATGAAACCTCTGCAAAAAAATCTACAGGCGGCAACGCCGGACGAAAAACTTATGGCTGAAATGCTGCTTAGGTCAAGAAAAAGATTAGCTGGCACGTACAAAGATGAAGACATCCCTGAAAAAGTCATTATCAAAGAACTGTCCGAAGAATACGAGCCGGTTGAACTTCCACATCGAAAGATCATTAAAACACTTTCGAACAACATCAAAGACAACAAATTGGCCGGTTATTTTCATGCGGAAAAAGGCGCACTTTGTCAGAGCTGTCACCACAACAGTCCATTAGACAAGGAACCTCCCCGGTGCGGCAGTTGCCACGGCAAACCATTTGATGGAAGAAACATTTTCAGACCGGGAATCAAGGGGGCTTATCACCAGCAGTGCATAAGATGCCATCAGGTGCTTAAACTTGAAAAACCAAAATCTACCGGATGTACTGATTGCCATAAGGAGAAAAAGAAATAGGAAAAGACCGGTTTGAAAGCCTGTGAGGAAACTTATATGTCTATATCACGAAGAAAATTTCTGGGTTGGATGGGGGCGGCAGGACTTGGCACTGCTTTTGGTTCTCCTGCTCATGCTGCGGCAAACAAGCATTTTAAAGGTTATCCTGAAAGCCTTGGCGTTCTCTTTGACAACATGTTGTGCATAGGATGCAGAAACTGTGAGGCAGGATGCAACAAAGTCAATGAACTGCCGCCGCCCGATCGGCCGTTTGATGATCTCACTGTCCTGAGTAAAAAACGAAGGACAAATACCAAGGTATTTACAGTGGTTAACCGTTATGATCATTTCAAAGGGATAAAAAACCCCTTATTCCGCAAGATACAGTGTAATCATTGCCTCGAACCCGCGTGTGCATCCGCATGCTTTGTCAGGGCCTTTACGAAAACAAAAGAAGGGCCGGTTACATATGACCCTTCCGTGTGCGTGGGATGCAGGTATTGCATGATCGCCTGTCCTTTCGAAATACCAACCTATGAGTATGATGAGCCGCTTACCCCTCGAATCAGGAAGTGTACCATGTGTCAACCACGGATTATTGATGGCAAGCTTCCCGGATGTGTGGAGATATGTCCGACAGAGGCCCTCTCCTTTGGAAAACGCGGGGATTTGATCAAAATCGCTCGCGAACGCATCAAAAAATACCCGGACCGTTATGTCGATCATATCTATGGAGAGCACGAGATGGGAGGAACTAGCTGGCTCTACCTTTCCGGCGTTCCGTTCAAAGAGTTAGCAATGCGTGAAGACTTGGGCGTTACGCCGGCGCCTGAATTGACCGCCGGAGCCCTTAGCGCGGTCCCGATGGTAGCGGGTCTCTGGCCAGTACTTCTTACCGGTCTTTATGCCGTGTCAAAACGTAAAGAGAAGATTGCAAAAATAGAACAACAACAAGCCATTGCTTCAACACTGGAAAAAGCAAATGCAGAGGCTGAATCAAAGCTTTCCAAAGCCCTGGCAAAAGCCCAAAAAGAAAAAGCGGCAGCAATAAGTAAAGAGGTAAAAAAGGCGCTTGAAGAAGCTAAAAAGACTCAAGAAAAGGAGGGTTCCTGATGTCAGAAAAAGCCGCTGCAGCCAGCAAATCATTTTTCACTCCTTTTAATGTAGTTGCCGGCATCATCGTTATCATCGGATTAATCCTAACTGCTCTGAGGTTTACAGGAGGATTGGCTGCGGTCACCAATCTTTCCGATTACAACCCGTGGGGAATATGGATAGGCTTTGACTTGCTCGTAGGCGTTGCCCTGGCGGCAGGTGGGTTTGTCACATCAGCGGCGGTTTATCTTTTCGGGATGAAAAGATACCATTCCGCAGTTAGACCTGCAATTCTCACCGGTTTCCTGGGATATGCACTTGTTGTTCTTGCACTTAATTACGATGTCGGACGGCCATGGCGCCTTCCCTACCCGTTTGTCATCCAGCAGGGCACAACGTCTGTTTTATTTGAAGTGGCTGCATGCGTTGCACTATACCTTGCGGTTCTTTTTATTGAATTTTCTCCAGCAGCATTGGAATGGCTCGGTTTAAGAAAGGCACGCCGCATTGTCGTCAAATTGACCTTGCTTCTCACCATATTCGGTGTTGTGCTTTCCACACTTCACCAGTCTTCTCTGGGAGCGCTTTTTCTGATTGCACCATCCAAGCTTCATCCGCTTTGGTATTCGCCATATATACCGATCTATTTCTTTATTACCAGTATCATTGCAGGACTCTCCATGGTAATTTTTGAAAGCACACTTTCCTACCGGTATCTTTCTCACAAAATGGATGAGACTCACCTGAAAGAAAAAAATGATGTAACCTTAGGATTCGGAAAGGCTGCTTCATATGTTCTTGCAGGCTATTTTGCAATTAAAGTCATAGGAATTTCTGCAGGGAACCACTGGCATTTGCTTGGAACCTCATACGGGTTGTGGTTTTTAGTGGAACTTTTTGGATTTGTGGCTTTGCCGTGCTTTCTTTATGCTGTAGGGGTTAGGGATAAAAACCTGAAATTGATAAGGTGGACCGCTGTACTTGCCTTACTCGGTATTATTTTAAACCGGTTTAATGTATGTCTTATTGCGTTTAACTGGCACTTGCCGTCCAGTGAGAGATATTTTCCACACTGGATGGAAATCGGAATTTCTGTTTTTATCGTTACAATAGGTGTTATTTTTTACAAGTTCATCGTAACCAGAATGCCAATTTTATATAAACACCCGGAATACAGCGATTCACACTGATTTGTACTTTTGAGGAGTTATCAACAATGGACGGTACTTTTTATACACTCCAGGAATTCATGACATACACTGAAGGCGTCACGTATATTTTAATTTTGGCCATACTTCTGGGGATGTTAGGGTTCTGGATCTTTCTGGTTGAAAGGGATGAAAATTAATAAAAGGAGAATACAATGTATCCGTTCGTAACCGGCCCTTTGTTATGGCTGTCATTTACGATCTTTGTTGTCGGTTGTATCGTTCGTATAATAGGTTATATTAGGGGACTGGATTGGCAAGCTGACAGAGTTGCCTACACAACACACTTCTCCTACGGGATGAAAGGAGCCATACGGTCCATTGCGTTCTGGCTATTTCCGTTTGGCACTAGAAGCTGGAGAAATAATCCGGTATTTACCGTGGTGTTTTTTGTCTTCCACATCGGTTTGCTCGTTACACCTGTTTTCCTGCTGGCTCACAATATTATCCTCAAAGAAAGGTGGGGGTTCAGCCTCTGGACAATGCCGGAATCTGTTTCCGATGTCCTGACTGTTGGGGTAATTATAGCAGCAGTATTTCTGGTTTTGCGACGGATAGCGCTCTCTGAAGTCAGGATTCTTACGACAATATATGATTTTGTTGTTCTTGCAATAGCGGTTGCTCCTTTTGTCACCGGATTCATTGCTCATTATATTGCGTCTGACTACAAGTTTTGGTTGATTGTGCATATCATCTGTGGCGAAATTATGTTGATTGCCATCCCTTTCACAAAATTGTCTCATTTTGTTCTGTTCTTTATGTCAAGGGCTCAACTGGGAATGGATTACGGCATCAAACGGGGCGGGATGAAAGGCAAAGGGTTTGCATGGTAGTATTTTATTAATTTTTCAACACGTTGGGAATGAATCATTATGCCGGAAGGAATACTTTGCAACAAAAAAACGGTGGACGCCAAGGAACAACTCCATGCTCTTTTGGCAGATGCCGGTGGTAAACAGTACTATGAAGAAATGAACCATCTTGATATCGATAAAGATGCATTATGGACAACGATCCGGAAGACATTTAAGTCGCGTTTTAAAACATGGCTGGAGATATGTGCCCACTGCGGACTGTGTGCTGAAAGTTGTTACTATTATCTCGCAAACAACAGGGACCCCAAGCAAGTGCCGTCATACAAGATTCAGACAACACTTGGGAAACTGATAAAACGAAAAGGTGACGTGGATAATACATTCATGCAGATGTGTATGGACACTGCATTTTCAAAGTGCTCCTGCTGTACGCGTTGCGGTGTCTATTGCCCTTTTGGCATAGACATGGGGATCATGTTCGGTTATCTTCGAGGGCTTCTCTTTTCCCAGGGGTTTACACCATGGGAAATGAAAATAGGTTCAGGTATGCACAGGATCTACAGAGCCCAGATGGATGTTACAACTGAAGACTGGATTGACACATGTGAATGGATGGAAGAAGAATGGGAAGATGACTACCCCGGTTTGAAAATACCTATAGATAAAGAAAATTCGGATATAATGTATACCTTGAATGCCAGGGAACCGAAACATTATCCACAAGACATAGCGGAAGCAGCCGTACTCTTTCATCTTGCCGGTGAAAATTGGACCGTACCCAGTGAGGGTTGGGAAGAAACGAGCCTTGCAATGTTTGCCGGAGACTGGGCGGCATGCAAAATGCAGGTAGAGACTGTTTACGCTGCCATGGAGCGGCTGAAACCGAAGAGTATGGTAGTAACGGAATGCGGCCATGCATACAGAGCCACTATTGTAGAAGGCCCTTATTGGGCTGGCATTAAGACGGGACAGCCGCCTGTTGAAAGTCTCCATTACGTCGAATGGGTAGCAGAAGCATTACGGACCGGAAAACTGAAAATTGACCCTGCAAAAAAAATTAAAGAGCCTGTCACTTACCAGGATTCATGTAATTATGTTCGCAATGCCGGACTGGCTGATATCCCCAGAGAAATTATGAGTTATATTGCAGAAGACTTCAGGGAAATGAAGCCGAACAGGGAGCACAACTTCTGTTGCGGCGGCGGCGGCGGGCTAAACGGTATCGGCCGATATCGAGAGGAACGAAACATTGGTTTTAAGGTTAAACGCGACCAGATTCTTGCCACTGGGGCAAAACTTGTGATTTCCCCCTGTCACAACTGCTGGGATGCCATACGGGATATGGAAGAAATCTATCACATGGGAATAAAGTGGACTTTTTTAAAGCCTCTTCTGATCGACATGGTGGAAGTTCCTGAGCACCTCAAACCAAAGGAAGAATGAAAGGGGAGACACGCTTTATAGCATACAATATTATTTGACAGGTGGCTTATGTTTAAAAAAATATTATTTGCAACAACCGCTTCTCCTTCGTGTGACCACGCAGCCAGAGTAGCTTTTGACATGGCGAAGAGATACGATTCAGAGCTTACTGCTTTTCACGTTTTCGGCATCCCTACGAGGGGGTTTAGTCAATTCGTAAGAGACGTCAGAACCGGTGAAACCGTAACTTTTGATGATGATTATCTCGACTGGGTAAAGGAGGAGATGAAAAATACATATGTCAGACAACTCGAAATACATCAAAATTGTACGATTGAAGCAATACACGGAGTTCCTCATACGGAAATCCTCAGGGCCGCACGCAAGAAAGACGTAGATCTTATCATTATGGGATCCACCACCAGAGAGGAAGATGAAGGCACCTATGTTTATAGAAGCACCACGGGCAGTACCCTGCAGGCTGTTACAAAGGCGGCGCGGTGCCCCGTTCTTGTCATCGGTCGTCCGGTTGCATCGACTTGGGGAGGTTTTTCCAATATCGTTTTCGGAACAGATTTTTCCAGAACAGCCGATTCGGCGTTTCTTTTTGCATATAAGGTGGCAAAGACATTTGGATGTACGCTGCATCTATTCCACGCTTATGACATCAGTGCAGTTCATTCCGGAAAAATCATGGAACAGGACGAGATTGAAGACAACATGATGGAAGCCAGAGAAAAGATGAGAAAAATGTATGTTCCCAGAATGAAAGGATTCGATGATTATGAGATCGAAATATGGGAAGGAATACCCTACGTGGAGATAGTAAAATTTGCCCGTGAAAATTACGCTGATCTCATTGTTATGGCACACCATACTAGAAAACCGAGCTCTGAAAAAGCGCTGCTTGGGAGCACGGTTGAACAGGTTGTTTTGCGTGCAACATGTCCGGTGGCAAGTGTAAATCGTCCTGATAAAATAAAAGATTTATAGTCATCTACATCCTTGGAGATTTAACACAACAAAACTGAAAAGAGAGGATTTATTATGGCAAAAAAGATTTTAATTGTTGATGATGACCCCAATATTGTTACATATCTGGAAGATTTCTTTGGTGATAATGGCTATGATACCTGTTCAGCCACAGATGGTTCTGAGGCCATGGCAGTAGTCAAAAAGGAAAAACCTGATCTTATAACACTTGATCTGGAAATGCCGGAAGAATGGGGACCAAGGTTCTACCGTAAACTTGTGAAAGAAGAAGAATTCAGAAAAATTCCTGTTATTGTTATTAGCGGTCTGACCGGAAGCAAATACGCGATACAAAAGGCGGTTGCCAGCATCACCAAACCATTCGACCGGGACAAACTGCTGGCAATAGTAAAAGATGTCATCGGCTGAACCGGTGTCTGAATCAGAAAATATAACTGCTTCTCATCGGTGACGAAAAACGAGGAAAAATACTCACCATATGGAATATATCACAAATGGCCATGGATAATACTGTACTGCTGGTAGATAGCCATAAGGAATTATGCAATGCTCTGGAAAAACATCTGACCCGACACGGCTACGACGTCAAAATAACGGAAACCGGCCAAATCGCCCTTTCCGATATATCAATCAATAAACCGCCTGTGGTCATTTCCGGGACTCAATTGCCGGACATGGAAGGTGTCGATTTCCTAAGCAACGTAAAAGATAATTTTCCCGCAGTAGAAGTCATAATGATCATTAATGAAGGAGACATCGAAGCAGGTGTTACCGCGCTTCGTCTTGGCGCCTCTGATTATATCAGCAAACCGATAAATAGCGGCGCATTGGAAGTTGCTTTACAAAGGGCATATGATCGGAGAGATTATTGGTTCAAATTTAAAGCCTATGAAAAGATGCTAAAATCGGTCGAAAAGCACAAAGCGTTATTTCAGCAGTTATTTGATGAGGTGCCGTGCTATATTTCTCTTCAGGATGAAAATTTCAGGCTTACTTGCGCTAACAAGCTTTTTAAAAAAGATTTTGGTGATTATATCGGATCATACTGTTACGAAATTTACAAACACAGAACTGAACCATGCCGCGGTTGTCCTGTCCAAGCCACATTCAAAGACGGGAACCCGCATCAAACCGAGGAAGTAGTGACGTCACAACATGGAAAACAGTACAATGTTTTGACCTGGACAGCACCTTTGCGAGATGACTCCGGTAAAATCACCCAGGTTATGGAGATCTCTACCAACATCACTCAAATACGGAAACTTCAAGGCCGCCTGACCACCTTAGGCCTCTTGTTAGGCTCAATGTCCCATGGAATAAGGGGGGTCTTGACCGCCCTTGATGGTGGTATTTACCGTCTGGAAACAGGCCTCAAAAAAGAGAATCAAAAACAGATCCATGATGCTCTGGAAGTTATTAAAAATATGATCCACCGCATCAGCAGTATGGTCATTGATATACTTTATTATACAAAAGAAAGGGGCTTGAATTGGACACAGGTTAATGTTATGGATTTTTCGAACCAGATTGCTGCACTTATAAAACCAAAAGCCGACAAACATAATATAGAGTTCGTTTATAAATTTGATCATCCTAAGGCGCTTTTTGAAATAGATCCGGAAACCGTCAGTTCAGCGCTGGTGAACATCCTGGAAAATTCAATAGATGCATGCCTGGATGATAAATCCAAAGATAAATCATATAGAGTTATTTTCCGTGTTTATGAGAATGAAGATCATACTATCTTCGAGGCACATGACAACGGTATCGGAATGGATAGAGAGACACGAGAGAATCTGTTCACCCTTTTCTTCTCATCAAAAGGCCACAGGGGAACAGGACTTGGTCTTTTTGTGGCCAATCAAATAGTGGAACAGCATGGTGGATCAATAGAAATTGAGTCGGAACCGAAACAGGGATCTTGTTTTAGAATAAAACTACCCAAAATACTTCCGGAAGAGATAAAGAACGGTATAAGCAAACAAGAAATTTCCTAAAATTGAATACCAATACTCACCTATTCTCCCGGCAAGCTGAAACAAAAGGTTATAGATGAGAATAACAACCAAGAGTCGTTACGGAACAAGGCTGATTCTTGATCTGGCCCTTAATGCGCAAAACCAACCCGTGCGCCTGAGTGAGATTTCCAAAAGACAAAGTATCTCATTAAAATATCTTGAAAAACTCATTAGGAAACTCAAGAAGGCCGGATTTGTCAAAAGCATGCGTGGCCCCTATGGCGGGTATATGTTGGCCAAACCCATGGAAGACATTTCTGTTGGAGGTATTGTACGAGTATTGGAAGGTTCAGATACTATCACCAATTGTACTGAGAGCGACAATGTTTGCGGTACGTGTACACGGGCCGGGGAATGCCTGACTCAATATATCTGGTCTGAAACAGGAAAGGCCATGTTTGAAAAGCTCGATTCATTCAAAATCGACAAACTGATTCAAAAGTCTAATGGAATCATCAAGAAGAAAGTAAGCGTTTAGCGACCCTGTTTGATTCAGAAACCTCCCGTCAA
>JAUVTO010000043.1 GCA_030601485.1 Desulfobacterales bacterium
GTTAACTTGTCAAACAAGCCCTTGATCCAACATGGCAGTTACCACCTTTGTAAACCCGGCGATATTCGCACCTGCCATATAATTTCCGGATACACCGTACTCGGCAGAGGCATTCAGACAGGTCTGGTGGATGTTTTTCATGATTATCTTGAGGCGGCGATCCACTTCATCTGCGGGCCAGTTCAAACGCATGCTGTTCTGTGCCATTTCCAGGCCGGACACGGCCACCCCTCCGGCATTGGATGCCTTGCCGGGTGCATACAAAATTTTCTTGTCCAAAAAAATGTTGATGGCTTCCGGGGTGCTCGGCATGTTGGCCCCCTCGCAAATCAAGTGAACACCGTTTTTCATCAGGTTTGCCGCATCTGTCTCGTTGATTTCATTCTCGGTGGCACTGGGAAAGGCACAGTCTGCTTTATGGTTCCACAGTGGATTATAATCTAAAGAAGTATCCGCTTCCGTGTAAACCGCTTCGGAATATTTATCAATGTACTCACTGATTCTGCCTCGTTTGATATTCTTCAGCCGTTTTACAAAGTCGAGTTTGTCAGTGTCGATACCCTCTTCATCATAAATATAGCCGGAAGAATCGGAAAACGTAACCACCTTACCACCAAGCTCAATAATTTTTTCCGCGGTGTACTGGGCCACGTTGCCGGAACCCGATACCAGGCAGGTTTTGCCTTCAAGAGTTTGGTTTTGAATTGCCAACATTTCAGCGGCGAAATAAACACTACCGTAGCCGGTTGCTTCCGGTCGAATAAGACTCCCCCCCCAACCCAAACTTTTACCGGTCAAAACGCCGGTGAACTCATTGCTCAACTTTTTATACATTCCAAAAAGATAGCCGATTTCCCTGGCACCCACACCGATATCTCCTGCCGGCACATCCGTATCCGGACCGATATGGCGAAAAAGCTCAGCCATGAAACTCTGGCAGAACCGCATCACCTCGTTATCAGATTTTCCCTTGGGATCAAAATCCGATCCACCTTTGCCTCCCCCCATGGAGAGAGTGGTCAGCGCGTTTTTAAAGACCTGTTCAAAAGCCAAAAACTTGAGAATGCTCAAGTTGACTGATGGATGAAAACGCAACCCCCCCTTGTAGGGACCGATGGCGCTGTTCATTTGGATTCTGAATGCACGGTTGACGTGCACTTGTCCCTGATCATCCATCCAGGGAACTCGAAACATAATCACGCGTTCAGGTTCCGTAATTCTTTCCAGGACAGCATCTTGACGGTATTGAGGATTTCGGTCCAAAACAGGTTGAACTGACTCAAGTACCTCTTCCACAGCCTGATGAAATTCCTTTTCGCCCGGATCTCTATTCTTTATCAAATTCAAAATGTCCGTCATATACAACCTCCTGTCAATTTATTAATTATAAACCATCACACATTGAGATTTTTTACCGTCAATTTTAAGGGTAAAAGGGTTATTCAATCTAACATGCCGTAAATAAGTAGTTTCCTGAATGGCAGGCTGTGAACCCACCCACTCCCAATCAAAATAATCATCCGAGCCCTCAGTAACCGTAATGTAATGAATACCCAGAGACGTTATATTTTGAAAAAAGTGCGATCCCTGGGAAGGATCAGCCTTTAATTTTTCATTTCTAAGTTCAATCATGGCGCCCACACCTGAAATATTGCGCCATTGCACCGGTATTCCAAGCCATCTGTCGGCGGATCCCCACCGTCCGGGGCCAACCAGAAGATAAGGGCGTTTTTCTTTAAGCAAGCCTGCATTTAATTTATCAATTTCTTCTGCTATTTTTATCGTAGCTTTCGGTTGAAAATCATCTGGCTTAACATACACAATATCTGCCATTTCTTCATTTTTTCCATTTCCAAGGGCCTGTTTGGAAAGGCAAAAGGCTTTTTCAATTTCTTGCCGGGTAATTTGAACGTCAAACCTTTCTCCACCGGCAACCATGGGTCGCATCTGAAGAAAAAAGAAATCGCTTTTCTTTTTTTTATCGGAACTTAAGTTTACCGAAAATTCAATCTCTATAGGGCATCCCATCCCCTTTCGTCCCAATTCGATCAGGTCTGACAATAATTGAGGTAACGGAAATATATTGTACTTGAATATCTGAGAAAAAGTTAAGATCTTGGGCCCGGGCATATATCCTGTATCACGAATACGATGTTCTTCCGGCACATACGTACTGGCAAGTATCTTAACAGGATACTCCGCTTCAGCATCGTCAACCTCCCTTTTTTCCAGGTTTGAATATTTCAGGAAGTTAAGTTCATCGGGATAATTTTTAATCTTTAAAGCATAAAAAAAACGCTGGGCGTTTGCCAGGATATCATCAACCATGGAAAACTGGGGCATAACGCTTGGATATTTTGGAGAAAAGCGCACCGTTCGGCCACCTTCCACAACGGTTCTACCCAACCCCAGAGCAATATGGGCAATCCCCTCTTCGGGTTTCATTTTAGAAACCGGATAAAAATTATGAGACTGAACCACTCCGGAAATGGCCGGATAAAAATAATCTCCATATTCTTCTCCGGTCAGTTGCTGAATAATAACCGCCATGGCCTCTTCCTGAGGCTGGTTTGATGTACTGCGGGAAAATGCCTTGGCATCTTCATAATAGGTAGACGCATACACCAGCTTTATAGCGGTAATAAGATGGTGTAGCCGCTTGGAAAGATCGGAATGGTTATTGGGAATCATATAGGTTTCATAAATTCCGGCATACGGTTGGAACTGAGCATCCTCAAGCAAACTTGAAGAACGCACCGACAGGGGATATTTCACCTGGGCCAGGTAAGCTTCCAATTGTTTTACCAGCCACTCGGGCATTTCTGCCTGTAAAAATGCGGTGGTGACTTCTTCATTCGTATAACTTTGGGTGGCAAAGTCCTTTAGGTCGTTCTGTGCGATAAAATATTCAAAACCGTCCGTACTCACAACCAGAGTTTTTGGAATTTCGATGTTAATTTCCGGATAATTCTCGTAAATTTTCGGATTCTGATGGAGCAGGGCGGACATAAATGCTAAGCTCCGGGCCTTGCCCCCCAATGATCCCTGGCCGATTTTAACAAAGTCCATAACATCTGCATCGAAATTATGGCTTTTGAATTGAGCGACCACACCTTTTTGACGCCACTTCCGTAACGCATGGACATTGGCAATAATATAATTCCTTATTTCATGGGCGCTTGCAAAATCAGAGGCTTTGACCTGCCGGAACTTGGAAGCAAGAGGGATTTCCGAACGAGACATAATCCAGTTGGAAAAATGATTGCGCTTGGCATGATAACAAATGGATTCATCCGGTATCTGAGCAACCTTTGCTTCAAGAGTGCGAAGGTCAGACGCCCGATCAATTTCCGTGCCGTCCGGCATGCGGAAAACAAAATCTCCAAATCCTAAATAGTTCAGAAAAAAATCGTGTAACTCTGCAAGAAGGTTTGGAGAATTCTTGTCCAGAAAAACAGCCGGAATTTGATCTGCTTTTGCCTTATTGGATGATTTTGAACTCATCAAGAGAAGGGGAATATCAGGAATTTCCTTTCTCATTTGTGACAGTAACACAAATCCTGCATCATCCACCAGCCTTCCATTTTTAGGGATGCGGGTATCCGATATAATGCCGAACAGATATGACCGGAACTTTTGACACAGTTCCATGGCTTCTTCATAATTTTCCGCTAACAGGATTTTGGGCCTGGCTCGCATTGTGAGCAGTCGGTGTTCTTCGTTGATGCCGACTTCAAGGACAGCCTGGGTTTGTTTGACAATTTCTTTGTAAATAAGAGGTAGAAAAGAAGAGTAGTAAATCGGGGAATCTTCAACCAGAATCAGGACTCGAACCATTGCTTTCCAGGTGTCGTATTCGACATTCAGGCGGTCTTCCACGTTTTTAACCAGCGCGAGCAACAAATCGGAATTGCCGGACCAGATAAAACTTTTGTCAATCCCTTTACAATCTTTGCTTTCCGGAAACGGATAAATACCTATGGGACTGTGAGATAGTAGAATAACAGGGAGACTCGGGTTGAGCTTCTTAATTTCCAGGCCCAATGAAAAAGCATCCATGTCATCGACATGCGGCATGGTTAGAACCATATCGAACTTTTTCTTATTCAAATGAGACAGTGCTTCTCTGGCCGAAGACACCCGTGTCACCCTGGGGGGGAGGCTAAGATTTAACCCGCTGTATTCATTTATAATTCTTGATGCCGGACTGCCATCTTCTCCCATGATGAACACATCATAGGGACTGGAAACAAATAAGATTTCACGCACCTTGATTGACATCAACTCGTGAAAAACTTTTAAGTGTGAATAAAATTCACCGGGTATTTGACTGTATTCTTGATGCATCCTATGTCTCGATTTTATGATTATCAGGATGGCAGCGGAAAAAAAGCGGTCCCAAGGCCGGGGTGGAACCACCAGAGGTGTTTTTAAGCTGCCTCTGGTGGTTATTGTAATACCATTGATATATTTTTTCAAGAATCGATTATCTGGAGGGCTTCCTCCCGATAAGCGTCCATTACATACGGCGTACCTGTGACTTTGGCACACTCTTCGGTAAGTGAGAATATGTCATTTCGACTGATGTATTTGACGGCCCAGTTTCTGGATCCAGCCATTATTTGTTGAAGTCCAACCTTGATTTTATCAGTCACGGTGAAAATGCCGATGGCACCCAAAGGAAGACGTTCGGCTTCCGAACCGTATTTTTCCTTTAAAACTTCATAATTCATAAATATTTCTTCTCTGGTTGATCCAAATCTCGAAACGGTAGTCGGAAGACCACCGTCTTCTCCTCGCAACCACTTTTCAGTATTCTTACCCACCATACCCGGGATCATTAACGCGCGGCCCATACATACGGCCTTACAGTACGGTGCACCTAAAGCCAGTGCTTTGAAAACATGATCCTCGGAAGAAAAACCACCGGCAAATGCTATGTCCGGGGCCCGTTTCCCCCGTTGGGCCAGACGTTCACACAACTCATGGGCCATGGAGTGAAGGTATATGGATGGAATACCCCACTCGGTCATCATTCTCCAGGGGCTCATTCCGGTCCCTCCCGGAGCACCGTCAATGGTCAGAAGATCAATATCGGCATCGCTGGACCAGCGTATGGCCATGGCCAGTTCTCTCATCGGATAGGCGCCTGTTTTCAACGTTATCCGTTTGGCACCGAGTTTTCGTATCCTTTCGACTTCATTCATAAAGCCTTCCTGATCAATGAATCCGAGACGCGAATGTCGTTCAAATTGCTTCAAGGGACCCGCCTTAAAAGCAGCCTGAAAAGCAGGTTTTTCCGGGTCCGGCGTAACAATGTAGCCGCGTTTTTTTAATTCCAGCGCCCGGTCCAGAGAGTTTACCTTAATTTCACCACCGATACACTTGGCGCCTTGCCCCCATTTCAGCTCAATGGTTTCGACACCAAACTTATCAATTACGTATTCCGCAACTCCGTTACGGGTATCCTCAACGTTCATCTGTACGAGGATATCCCCGTAGCCTTCATGATAGCGACGATATTCTGTTATACGGCGGTCCATCTCCGGAGATTTCGTAACCCTGCCGTTTTTGTCGAGTTCCAACTCAGGATCAATCCCACAAACATTTTCTCCACACACCAGGCTGATACCGCTGATTGCAGCTCCTATTGCAAAGTGTTCCCAATTTCTGCGGGCAATATCCGTACTGCCGAGGGCTCCGGTAAAAATCGGTACTTTCATTTTCACCTTGTCGGTGACACCGAAAGATGTTTCAGTATCCACTGCCGGAAATGTCGCCTTATCCGGATCAGGTTCTATTCCTTTGGCCCCCAATGCGTACCCCATAATATTAAGGTGAGAGTAGTCAACCGGGTAGTCCTTATCGGCACCAGCGGTAATGCTGCCAAAAGGCTCCGGATAAAGGAGTTCACGGCCACGAAATGTGGCCCTGAACAAATCGCAATTGCCCTTGCATCCATCAATGCATCGGCTGCAGATACCGGATTGGGGAGCAACGTTTCGAGATCGGTTTTTTGTTTGTAATGCCTCATTGGCATTTGGTTGTTGTAGGTTCAAAACAATTCTCCTTTCACTGTATGAATTCTAAATAAAAAAAAGCGCCTGCCTGGTTAAGGAAAAGACGCCTTTGTCTTTTATCTTTGAGAAAAATCCGCACGCCTTTGTGCGAAATTTCAATCGTACTAATTTAATCTTCAAACTATTAGCCATGCTAAATTAATTTGTCAAGGGATATTTGATGGTCTCGTAAAAAGTCCTAAAACTGTCATGCCGGACTTGATCCGGCATCCAGAAGCCATGGAATTTACTGGATTCCGGCTTTCGCCGGAATGACAAAAAAAGGTGTTTTTCGACTTTTTACGAGACCGTCAATATTTGATTCATTTTATAAGATTTCTCAGAGGGTTTATGGCGATGTCAATAAAGAGCGCCGAATACTTTATCGTCAGTTTTTACTCTGTCGATTCTGACCTGAACCCTGGTGTTTTTGAGATTATCAGCACCGTTTACAAAAACAGGTATTCCTACAGCCGAAAATCCATCACTTAAAATAAGCCACAAAATGTATTGCAATTATAAATAACTGTGCTATTTCGGACAGAATCAGAGCAAACCTATTCGCTCAAGTCTTGAATAATAAATCCTGGAAAAAAGGAAATAAATTATTATGACAAGCATTAAGGACATTAAGCAGAAACTAAAGGAAACCAAACTTACAAAAATATTCTTTACCGATCTGAATGGCAGAATCATGAATCTTCCGATAAATCCCGACAACATTGAGTCGATAATTTCAAATGGAATCGGTTTTGATGGAAGCTCTGTTGCGGGATATGCAACGGTTGATAGCAGTGACAGGCTTCTTTTTCCTGATCCGGAGAGTTTCCGTATCGTAAAATTTACGGATAAAAAAATCGGTTTTTTTATCGGGCATGTTTATAACGATCGGGAATCTCGTGCACCCATCGATCCCAGGTTTGTTCTGGAAGGTGTGGTGAAAAAGGCGGCAGAGTACGGCTTCAAGTTTCTGGTCGGACCTGAGCATGAATTTTTTATACTTGATGAAAATGAATTCGGTGAAAAAGTTCATTCTGACGACGCCGGTTACTTTCAATCCACTCCCCATGATAAGGGAGAACCGGTACGGAACAGAATTATTGCAATACTTAAATCATGCGGAATACAATTTGAGAAAGCGCATCATGAGGTGACGCCTTCTCAACATGAAATTAACCTGGAGTGTGCAGCTCCCTTGAATGCTGCGGACCGAACAGTACTTTTTAACTATATAACCCAGATGGTTGCGGCAGAGTTCGGTTATCACGCGACTTTCATGCCCAAGCCATTTGATGACTTCAACCGAAATGCATTCCATATCCACATCTCCATGCAGGATCTTGATGGGAAAAACCTGTTTTACGATTCAGATAGCGAAGATAATATAAGCAATAACTGCAAAAAATTTATCGCCGGTATTTTGCAATATGCCAGAGAAACGTCAATCATCATGGCCTCAACTTTCAATTCATACAAGGCATATATTCTTGATAAGGAAGCGCCTGTTGTCAGAGGCTGGGGGTTCAGGAACAGAAGTTCAATGGTCAGGGTGCCCTACACCCCCAACCCCGAAAGCACGAGAATTGAGCTGAGAAACCCTGATCCGTCAGGCAACCCGTATCTTCAGATTGCTACGTTAATTGCCATGGGACTTAACGGCATAAAAAAAGATCTCAACTGCGGCCGGCCGGATATCGGGAGCACATATAAAAGGAAATATCGATACCGGTTATGGGACCGGCGATTTTTGCCCAAAAGCATGTACGAAGCGCTGGTTGAAGCCGAAAGAGGTAAATTTTTAAAAGAGGTGCTTGGAGAAGAGATTTATAACACATACATGTCCCTTAAGATAAATGACTGGGAAGATCACAGAGTCCATATTACGCCAAGGGAACTCAATAAATATCTCACCTAAGTTGAGCTGTTTTTTGCGAAGACATGTGCTAAGATCCTTAGGCATAAGGATTCGTGAAAACCGCCCCGAAAAAACATCGGGATCTTCGACAGGCATACCCGTGGATATGTCGAGGATTTTCGAGGATCCTTGATGTGCAAGAGAACGGTGCAGATTTAGTAAAAAATTGATCAATTTAGATTCTATCCTATAGGAGGAACACATAATGGATGAATGGGTCGAACAACTCCAAAACAGCGTCAACACCCTTGATAGACTGAAGACGATTGTCAAGGTCACCCCGGAAGAAGAAGAGGCCATAAATACGTTAAATACTAAATGGGGGACAACCCCTTATTTTGCTTCTTTAATGGATCCGGATAACCCTGATTGCCCAATACGCAAACAGGTTATCCCTTCAATGAAAGAAACAGAAAATAAATTTGGAATTCCCAACTACCTGATCTGGAAAGAAAACCGTGATACCGAGGAGGTCAGACCCGACTGTATTGCCAGGCAGTATCATGACCGCATAGCCTTTACCGTTACCGATGTTTGTGCAATTTACTGCCGTCATTGTTTTCGTAAAGAACTCGTGGTTGATCGAGATCTTAAGCTTCGCTTTGATTTTGAAGAGGGCATAAAATGGATTCGTGAACATGAGGAGATTCGGGATGTTCTCATTACCGGCGGTGATCCTTTTATACTTTCAGATCAAAAGATCGAATATCTTATTCGAAAGCTGAGAGAGATCTCTCATATAGAGATGATTCGTTTTGGAACTCGAACACCGATTGTCTTACCGCATAGAATCACTGACGGTCTCAAGAAAGTGCTTACCGGTTTTCACCCGGTACCCATATGGCTTAACACCCAGTGTAATCACCCCAACGAGATTACTGAAAAAACGGCGAAGGCAGTCTACGATCTTCTCTGCTGTGGTGTGAATGTGGGAAACCAGGCTGTTTTGTTAAAGGGAATCAATGACGATGTGGAGACCTTCAGGAAGCTGCATCAAAAACTTTTAGCGGTTCGAATTCGTCCATACTATGTGTTCTATTGCGAGCCGGCACCCGGGATCGATCATTTCCGGACACCGGTTGAAAAAGGAGCCGAACTGATCAGAGATGCACTGCGGGGTCACACCACAGGGCTGGCCCAGCCCATGTATGTTGTTGCCACCAATATCGGCAAAATTCCCTTGATGCCGGATTACTATATTATCGAAAAGAATGAAAAAGAATATAAGCTGAGAAATTATCAGGGGATCTACACCACTTGGCCGAATATACCGGAATAGGCACCCAGAACCTCTGGATTGTTGATTGATGATTGTTGATTGAAAAAAACAAGAACCCGAACTCTGAACCCTGATCTAATAATCAATAATTAATTGTTAATTATTAATTGTTAACCATTGATTATTAATCATTATTTCCAGAACCTCTAAACCCTTTTTCAAGCGTTCATGGCGATTTCAATAAAGAGTGCCGATTACTTTATTATCGCTCTTTATCCTGTCGATTCTGACCTGAACCCCAGTGTTTTTGAGGTTATCATCACCGTTTACATGAACAGGTATATAGTTTGATGATATTCCCTTAAGCAAACCCGTAGATCTGTCTCTTTTGTCTTCAATAAGGATTTCAATGGTTTTCCCTGTAAACTTTTTGTAAAAATCCATTCTTTTTACGTGGCCGAGACCGCGCATTTTCTTACAGCGGGCTTTGATTGTTTTTGAATCGACCGGTTGTGGATAACTGCTTGCAGGTGTGCCATTTCGAGCTGAAAACGGAAAAACATGCAGATAGGTGACGGGCAATTCATCGATTAATGAATATGTATTTTCAAAAGCCTTTTCGGTTTCACCCGGAAAACCGATTAGAGTGTCTACACCTATGGCAGCATCAGGAAGCAATTTATTAATTTTTATGATCTGATTCCTGAAAAATGAACGTGTATACGGCCGGTGCATTTTTTTTAAGATAAGATCATCCCCGCTTTGCAGAGGAATATGAAAATGATGACAAAAAATGTCTGCTTTTGCAACAAGCTGTATTATATCATCCGTAAGCTCATGGGGTTCTATAGAACTGAGTCGCACACGGTCGATAGGATTGGATCCACAAATTCGGTTTAACAGCTCTGCTAAACCGGTTTTTGGAGAGAGATCCAGTCCATAGGCGCCGAGATGCACGCCGGTAAGGACAACTTCGCGGTATCCGGCCTGCTGGAGTTTCTTTATATTTTCTAATACGTGTTCAACACGCATGCTGCGACTTCGTCCCCGCGCATAGGGGACAATGCAGTATGTGCAAAAGCTGTCGCATCCGTCCTGAATCTTTAAAAACGGCCGGGTTCTGTTCCCCGAGACCGCTTCACAAGTCTGTTCGAAATTGTGTCCGGATAATATGTTTTGCCGGATCAGGCGAGGATAGGGGCCTTTCTCTTTTGATAAGACCATATCGGGTATTTTAAGTTTATCCGCGTGACCGATGATGTGGTGAATGCCGTCTATTTTATCGATTTCATCAGGCTCGGTCTGGGCATAACAACCGGTTACAATAATACGTGCCCCCGGGTTGGATCGTATGGCCTGTCGCACAGCCTGCCGTGACTGCATGGATGCTTTCTGTGTAACCGTACACGTGTTGATAATGCACAGGTTTGCCTTTTCTTTAGGGTGTGCCGGATAATATCCTGAATTTTTGAGTTGATGGGCAATGGCATCCGACTCGGATTGATTTACTTTACAGCCCAGTGTGGTGATCGTAAACTTGGGGAAATGATCCCGTATATTAGATACCGGATGCAAGCTTACCCTTTTTTTTCGTTTTTTCATCAATTTTTCTGCAGCACTCAGATAATGATGAACTCGTAAAAAGTCCGATTTAGACGGTTTCGTAAAAAGTTCAAATTCAAGGCGTGCAAATTTTGTAATCATGAGGCGTACTTTTCGTACGTTGAATGATTGCGAAATGCAGCACAACGCAGAAGTTGGACTTTTTACGAGACCGTCA
>JAUVTO010000143.1 GCA_030601485.1 Desulfobacterales bacterium
TTCAGTATGGGTTTTATTTCAACCCGGTGTTCCGGCGGTATCATCAAAACGGTAATCTTTAGATTAGGGATCAAACCGGTATCCGGATTATTCAAGGTGTTTCTTTTGTAACTGCGGCGATTGTTTTTTGATGCCATGAATCTTAGAACATCGATCAGATTTCCCGAGAAACCCTGAGAATCGACATGCTCGATAAATTGCAACAACAGATTGTTAACGCTTAAAATAAATGGATCGATTTCGGCATATCCTTGTTTCCGGCAATCTTGTTTTGAAACAAGGCACCGGCACCCGAAGGGCCTTACCGGATAAATCGGACACAGGTTGTCTTTTAAAAGCGGGCAGCTTTCACTTAAATTTTCGTGTTTTTCTTCCGGAGGATCTTCCCCTTTCATGCAAAGATCCGCAAGTCTGTTTGTGGTGGTTTTCGGTTGAAAACGTCTTTCGGGTATTGCTCTCTCAATATTTTCAAACAGACTTAATTTTCCATATGAAATCATATGGGTTGCGATAAAATACCCTTCAAGGGTTGTCAGGGTCACGTTACGCGTGCAGCATCCGGCGCAATATTTTTTGCAGGCTGTGTGCAGCCCGGCGACAAACTCGTCATACACTCTGTAAATCTGATCTAAAATCCCCAGCTTTGAATTTAAATCCATTTATTTTTCCTTGCCAAACTCTTTTTCCAAACACCTTGACTTTGGTAAAATCAACAGGTAATTTTTTTATCAACATAATTTTTAAGGGAGGATGCCATGAAAAGCAACGTCTATTTTATCGATTTAAGGGCCACAGCCAAGGAAAACCTTGTTGCAAAGCTTGCAAGGCTTTTGGATACTGCCGGTCTTTCCGAAACAATCAAAGAAAGGGATCTTGTTGCGGTCAAACTCCATTTTGGAGAGCAGGGAAATACCGCTTTTATCCGGCCGGTATTTATACGGAAAATCGTAGAATCGATCAAACAAATCGGCGGGGTTCCGTTTTTGACCGATGCCAATACCCTCTATGCAGGGACACGAAGCGATTCTCCCCATCATCTGTTAACCGCGATTCAAAACGGTTTTGCCTATGCTGTTGTGGATGCCCCTATTGTCATTGCCGACGGATTAAGAGGTAAAAGCGAAACAGCGGTAACCGTTAACCAGAAAAATTTTAAAAAAGTGTACATCGGATCGGATATTATGGAGGCCGATGCGCTCATATCCGTAGCCCATTTCAAAGGACATGAACTCTCGGGTTTTGGCGGAGCCATAAAAAATATGGGAATGGGATGCGCTTCCCGCCGGGGAAAGCTGGCACAGCACTCAACCGTGTCGCCCAAAGTGATAAAGAAAAAATGTATAGGATGCGGAGACTGTATGGATCACTGTTCACAAAACGCCCTTTCATTGGAAAAAGAAAAGGCGGTGCTGGACGCAAAAAAGTGTATCGGCTGCGGGGAATGTATTATTATTTGCCCCAACGAGGCCATACAGATCCAGTGGAATCAAGACATACCTGTTTTTCTGGAAAATATGGTGGAATACACCATGGGTGTTTTAAAGAATAAAGCAGGCAAAACATTGTTTGCAAATTTCATTACCGATATATCCCCGGCATGTGATTGTTACGGTCATAACGATGCCCCTATCGTAAGGAACATCGGCATCGTTTCGTCCACCGACCCGGTTGCCATTGACCAGGCCTCCGTAGATCTCGTGAACCGGGAACAGGCGCTTCCGGAATCTTGCCTTACAACAAACATGGAAAAAGGTGAGGATAAGTTCAGGGGTATTTATCCTAACGTGGACTGGACCATTCAGCTCGATTATGCCCAACGCCTCGGACTTGGGAGCCGAAGTTATGAGCTAAAAAAAATATAACCGGTGTGTCTTATGCAGATATGAGCAAGAAAAAATGGGTGGGAGTTTGCCTTCAGCTCTAATTGACAAATTGTCTGTGCAGGGTTTGTCGCGGCTCGATATTCAAAAATTCTTTATTTTTCATAAACGGATCCTTGCCGGTGAGTTGTTTTACGGAATCACCAAAAAAATAGTTCATAATAGCGTTGAGCCGGGTCCGAAGAACAGAATAAGAATAATGCCGGGCTGCAATTTCATAATTATAAGTTACCATTTTTTCTCTTCGCTCCGGCGAGTCCATAATTTCTTTAACGCGTTGGACGGTCTTTCTTGAGAGAAATCCGTCCATGACCACAAGATCAAAACCTTGAGGCTCAATATCCCTGACAAAGGTAGAATACCGATTGATCAACATCGGTTTTTTAAAGTAGATGGCTTCAAGAAAGGCATTGCCGAATCCTTCGTACAGACTGGGATATGTGATAAAATCAGCAAAGGGATAAACATCCCAGAGAGAATACCTGGCCTGACCATTTCCATCGTTACACCAGGGGTCGGCGATTTTGGTGGTTATTAATCCAAGATTGATGTCATGCCCGCAGGCATATTCTTTCAACCATTCTGCGTATTCAAAACCTTCATCACCGGCTTCGTGGGACACCAGCAGTTTGTTTCGGGAATCTTTCAGTTCCTTGACCAATTCAATGGCATGTTCAATCCCTTTGCGTTGAATGATGCGGGTCGGCTGTAAAATCATCCGGTCATCGGGTGTTAAACCCATGGATTCCCGAAAAACACGGGCCGCTTTAATATCCATCACGGGGGGGTTTTCAAAGTCGAGAACATTGGGGATGATAATCGAAGAAATCCCTGTGCGGAGCGCCAGTTGTTCCTGGGCTTCGGAATTAATCACCACATGTTGGATATTGTCCAGCTTGGGAGGAAAGGCCATTCGGAGGTAATCGTTAACGGCATTTAGTGAAAAACGGACCCTTTCCCAGTAAAAATCATGATGGTGAGCAATGGTTGGAATCTGGGTCTCCGCAATGATTTCCGTCAATGCCAGCCCCAAGGGGACGTGCATCGGAATAGAGAGAACATTTTCGGCAATCAGAAGGTCTATATTGAAATGCTCGATAAATTTGTGGAGTTGAACTTTAAGCAGTGACCTTAAGTCGTGGATTGCTCTGGTAACCGGCGGTTTGCGGCCTTTTTTGCCCATAACCTGCGCATTAATCCATTTATTTTGTTCATTTTGGAAATGCGCTATGGGAACAGGATAACTTTTATCACTATCCCGATCCAGTTCTCCGGCAAACCAGAAACAGTTGTGTCCGTTTTTTTCAAAAACATCAGCCCACTTACTCGATTCCAGAGTAACGCCGTCTATGCCTGCAAATCGGGTTGAAACAAATCCGATGTTCTTTATCATAGTGCAAAAGCTTTCTAAAATGATACCAATCAGTTTATTTCATTAAAAATGTTTTGTCGAGTGTTTGAAGAAGGATAAAATCAATTTTGACGGTCTCGTAAAAATCGGACTTTTTACGAGTTCATCAATTTTGCTTTCCGGTATTTTTACTGGCTTTAGCTCAACATATTGATGCATGTCAATAAAAAAATCAATATATGGGACTATTTGGCAAAAAAAAATCTGCCACGGTTTCTTAAAAAAATTATATTGTGCTGCGAAACTTCATCCACCGCTCCAGCAAATCTCCGATTACGGCACATTCCAAGCCGAAGGGGAGATATCCGGCATACCCTAAAAACGGCATTTCAAAGATTTGAAATCCATGTGCAAAGGGAACGCTGTATTCCCATCTGGCCAAACTGTAATAGTTCCACATCTCCCAGAATCCTCCGCAAAAAAGGGCTGCGGCTGCGGATGTGATGATCAGGCGCCAATCTCCGTTGGCGATGCCCGACAGAATTGTGCATTCTCCGGTCAGGGTTTGGAGTGACACAATGACAAGCAGGGGAGATACCCAGAGCAGGGAGAAAAGATAATTCGGCCACACGCCGATGCCGGCCAGGCTTGCACCGGACAGAAGTATGGCAGCCCCTGCCAACATTCTGGGATACGGGAACCTAAAGGGACGAAAATCCCCCAATCCCTGCCTGATGCAGGAAGCACCGGCGATCCATTCCCGGGTTCCCAAAACCGCCGGAAGAACGGTAGAAAAAGAGAGGCTTGCGTAGCAGAAATACTCCCAGGAACTATAATGGACTCCGGTGTAGCTCCAGTTCTGGACGAACCGGTTCAGGTATTCAAAGAACCACCAGAATGCGGCGCTTAAGGGAAAAAGCAGAAAAAAAAATCGGATGCGGTTTATTATCATGCAGCTCCCGGTTCGCCTATGGCACAGGGCATTTATCACCAGGATGTAAGAAATCCACAAGGGCGTAAATGTGTGAGGCTGATATAGGGCAAACCAGGAAAAACGTGTCCATGCCAATGTCCATGAGACAGCACCGGTAATAATACCAATCCATCCCCACCATGGGAAGGTATGGGGTGGCGAAGGTCTGATTTTAATCCGCCGGATCCATACCATAGATTTGATGATAAGAGGAAAAACCACTGCAAGGATGAAAAGGGTGTAAGCGGTAAAGACAACCCATGAGAACGGTGCATGGAAAACATACCGGGTCTCAGGAGGAAACTCCAGATACCGGGTAATCGGGTAGCCTGCCAGAACCACACCCAGCATGGGCAACCCTAACAACATTCCCGTCAGGACAGAAAATTTGAAAACTATGCTTCTCATGAATCGCCAACTTGACACGGATTAAAATCTTTACCGGAAAGATTTTTCTTGGTATTCTTTTTTTGTATCAATTTAATCCATTATAACAGGATTTGCTGATGATTTCTCTAATTTTTCACCTCTTTTAATCATGGAGGCCTATAAAATGGACCGAACCATCCGAATCGGAGCGCTTATATCAGGAACCGGGACAAACCTGCAGGTCATTATCGATTCCTGTGAGTCGGGGAAGATAAACGGTAAAATAGTATTCGTGGGATCGGATACTCCCAATGCACGGGGTCTTGAAAAAGGGACCCGACTTGGAATTCCAACGTTTGTGGTGGATTATGGATCCATTATTCGGGATTTCAATAAAACACCGGAAAAGGTCGTACCCCCGGACGATTTTGACCTTAACGATCTGATTTCAAAACAGACTCTTTTTACCGCCGATGCTGACCCCGAAACGGTGAAAGCCTTTATAATCACAAGGGCTGTTGCAGAGGCAAAACTTATTGATGAGATGAGGCATTATCCCTTCGATCTACTGGTATTGGCCGGTTATATGAGGAATTTATCGCCTTATTTTATCGAAAGGGTAAATACGGATCCGGATATTCCGCGTATAATGAATATCCATCCGGCACTGCTTCCGGCGTTTCCCGGTGTAGACGGATATGGTGACACCTTCCGATATGGATGCAAGATTGGCGGGTGTACGGTACATTTTGTGGATTACGGTGAAGATTCAGGGCCGATTATCGGCCAGAAGGCTTATGAGATACTCGAAGATGACACCATAGATTCCATCAGAGCAAAAGGCTTGAAGCTGGAGTGGGCACTTTATCCGGAATGTGTAAAGCTGTTTGCCCAGGGGCGCCTGAAAACTGTCCGCAGGTCCTATGAATTGA
>JAUVTO010000067.1 GCA_030601485.1 Desulfobacterales bacterium
CGTTTCGATTTATAGTAAAACAAAGAAACAGATGTCCTAAACTCAAAGGGATTATACCGGATGAGGCGGAATTGTTTTCTGCCGCCCCATCCGGCGTTTGATTAGTTTTTGCGAACGGCTTCAGCTATTGCATCACCAACCTCGGACGTGGTGCTGCCGCCGCCCATATCCCGGGTTCTTACCTGCCCGGCTGCCAGAACCGTTTTGACCGCAGTTCCGATATTTGCAGATGCCTGTTCTTCACCCAGATGTTCCAACATCATTCGGGCCGCCTCAATGGAAGCGATGGGGTTGATGACGTTTTTGCCTTCGTATTTCGGCGCAGAACCGTGAATGGGCTCGAACATCGAGGGGTAGGTTTGTTCCGGATTGATATTTCCACCCGCGGCAAACCCCATTCCTCCTTGGATCATGGCGCCAAGATCGGTGATGATGTCCCCGAACAGATTCGAGGCCACGACAACATCAAAATAATCGGGTTTTTTAACAAACCACATGGTTATAGCATCCACTAGTGCCATTTCTGTCTTTACCATTGGAAAGTCTTTGGCCACCTCGTTGTAGATAGAATCCCAGAAAACCATGGAGTAGTTAAGGGCATTGGATTTAGTGCAGTTGGTGACCATACCCACATAACCGTTGTCTGGACACCCCTTGTTTCTCTTTTTGCACATTTCAAACGCATACCGGATGACGCGCTCGCATCCCTTGTAAGTGAAGATTCCTGTCTGGATGGCAAACGCATCCGGTGTGCCCATTTTAAAGAAACCGCCCACAGAGGAATATTCGCCTTCGGTGTTTTCCCGAATGACCAGTATGTCCAGATTCTCCGGGGTAGCAGTTTTCACCGGTGTGTATACGCCGGGATAGAGTTTGATGGGGCGAAGGTTGGCATACTGGTCAAAGCCTTTGCGGATATCCAGCAGCAGTTTGAGCGAGATGTGATCAGGAACTTTATTGGCATCGCCAATGCAGCCCAGATAGATCGCATCAAAATCTTTCAGGGTATCGAGCATATTGCCCGGGTTCATGATCCCGTGTTTCAGGTAATAATCACATCCCCAGTCAAAATGTTCATATTGCACGCAAAATCCGTATTTTTCAGCCGTAACATCGAGAACTTTCAGGGCTTCACGGGTAATTTCTTTGCCGACCCCGTCACCGGGGATGACGCCTATGTTGTAAGTTGTACTCATCAATTCATTCTCCTTCTTAGAATCGTAATCAATCCGGTTTGCAACTCATTTCGCCGAACAGAACCCTGAACGGCAGGTAATATAACTTGCGGTGTGCGGAGTCGGATGACGATGGTTATTTTTTGCCCATTAGATATGTAACAATGCTTAAACATTTAAGCACTAAAATAGCGTTTTGCGTAAGCATGTCAAGCTTTTTTGGAGCATACAGTGAAAAAAATAAAATGAATGGGGTTGGGAATGAAAAAACGCCTCATTAAATCTATATAAATATAATAGATGATAGTCTCGTAAAAAGTCAGACATCTGTCATTTTTTTAATTTTTAACCTAATAGTTTCAATGAATTACGAGCGCAGATCTTTAAAATGTTGCCTTTTAACGATTGCATCAATAGATAATAAGCAAAAGTGAGGGCCATTTGAAAAATATGCTCAGCCCGGAGAAAAGAGCTTGACATGAGTAAAAAATATTTTTAAATTAGTTAAACGTTAAAGCTATTATATTGTTCAGAGAAGATGTTTTTCGATTCTCCTTTGGGTAAATTGTGAGCCGGATAAAAATCAACAAGGAAAAACATTTATCATGATCAATTGCATTTGAGACGATCGAAAAGGGACGAACCCTGCCGTGTCTGGCCCCGATTAGTGAAATCGCCGGACGCATGTCCATCCAATGCGGTGCAGCGTTTTTGCAGATCAACAACGGCGGCAGGCTCACGGAATTGATAGTGTAGAGCCAAAGGATGTTCTGTAAAGCTAATATAAAGGCAGAGAGTGACCGGGACGAAATGACCACGTCAATGATTTGACAAGTGTTTTATTATTGCCGATAAACAAGTGCGGCTCGTTGAATATCCGGTATCAGGTTCGGGAAACGCATGCCGGGAAATATCATATGATAAAAAAAGTCACGATAAAAGATATCGCCAGGATTGCCGGGGTCACCCCGGCGACGGTATCCATGGCACTCAATAACCGGCCCCGTATCGGTGCGGAAACCCGTAAAAAAATTATTAAAATCGCGGGGGAGCTCGACTACCAGCCCGATCTTCTTGCACGCAGTCTCATCTGCAGGAAAAGTTACACCATCGGTCTGGTCATCACCAATATCGCCGATCCGTTTTTTCCGGAGCTGGCGCAGGGAATCGAGGAAAAAGCCGACGAACTGGGATACAGCGTGATCATTTGCAACATGAACCGAAGTATGCGGACGGTGGGCGAACGGATCGAAACGCTCAGAGGTAAGGGCGTGGACGGGATCATTTGTGCAACCGCACTGGTGGATGATTCTCCCATTCGAAAACTGGTGGATGACCACTTCCCGTTTGTGCTGCTCAACCGCCGGCACTATGATCCGGATCTGTCCAACAAGATCGATTATGTGGTGCTAAATAATTTTTCAGGCGGATACAGCGTGGTCAAACATCTTTACCGTCTGGGGCATAACCGCATCGCGCAATTGGCGGGTCATTTTAAGGCCTCTACGGTCATAGAACGAAACAAAGGGGCGTTGCAGGCCATGAAAGACTGCGGCATCAAACAGACCCCCCGGCTGACGATCGGATGCGAATATTCGTTTGAGCAGGCCTACGATGCCGCAAAGAAACTGCTGAAAATGAAAAGACCGCCTACGGCCATATTTTCCCATGACGACTATATGGCACTTGGGGCGCGCGAAGCCGTTCTTGAAATGGGGCTAAGAATTCCGGAGGACATTGCGCTGGTGGGATTTGACGATATTAACACCGCGTCGCTGACCGGTATCGATCTTACCACGATCAGCCAGAAAAAGTATGAAATGGGGGAACTCGGCGTCAAGATACTGGTGGAAAAACTTGAAAAGGCAGTGCCCCAGCTGGTAAATCATGTGGTGTTAAAAGACCGAATGGTGATCCGAAAGTCCTGTGGGTACCACTTGACCGGGTATGTTCGATAGGGAGTATTTTTTTATCTGATGCTTAAACGATTAAGCGATTTAAGATTTAAAAATCCCGGAAGCACCATAATTTTACAAACGTATCCTTGGACGGTCATTGTGTCGAGATATCTTATCTGCTGATAAGTTAGTGACTATAAAAAGAATATTAAAATATCAAAGGAGGTGATAAACGGATTTAAACGTTATGTTATTTTGCCAACCGTATTGGTAAAAGCAGAGCAGGCCAGACAGGACCGTCCCTGTATGTAGGGATCAACCGTAAACTCTACTCGAAAGGAGAATGTTTTATGAAAACGACAGCAAGATTCACCCTCATTATTTCAATCGTTGTGTCGATGTGTCTAATCACTTTTGCAGGTTCAGCCTTGGCGGTCAAAAAGCAAGGTGACAAGGTGATCCTTAAGCTGGCGCATGTGAATCCGCCGGGAAGTCCAACGGATATGGCCGCGAAAAAATTTGTGGAGCTGGTGGCCAAGGGAACCGACGGCAAAGTTGTTATCAAAATTTTCTCGAATGAACAGTTGGGCACGGAAAAAGCAGCGCTGGAGAGCGTGATGCTGGGAGCCATTGACTGCTCCCTGAACGATGCAGCATATCTCGCAGACCTTTACCCCCCCATGGGCGTTCTTGATTTTCCTTATACTTATATAGACTTTGATCATTATGAAAAAATGGTTCTATCTGACGTTTTTCAGGAGCTTTCCGCCGCCATGGACAAGGAAGTCGGCCTCAAGGTCATCGCTCCGTTCCTGTTTGGTCGTCGGATGCTTTGCTCCAACAAACCGATTTATACGCCTGCCGATGCCAAAGGCGTAAAGATCCGAACTCCCGGTTCCGAACTGGCCATGGAAAACGCTCGGGTTCTTGGAGGCGTTCCCACCACCATTTCCTACACCGAAGCCTACATGGGCCTTAAACAGGGAGTTGCCGATGCGGCGGAAAATCCCTTTACCGGTATCTACGATATGAAATGGTACGAAGTGACCAAATATCTCGTGGTCACAGAACATGTCTGGAACAACGAAATTCTCAGCATCAGCAATAAAGCCTGGAAAGCCATGACGGCCGACCAGCGGAAGGTATTCGCCAAGGCTGGTATTGAAGCGGCCATGTATCGAATAATAATCCAGAAGGAACTCGAGGACCAGAGAGTCAATGATCTCAGGAACCTGGGCATGCATGTCATCTATCCCGCTTCCCTGGATCCGTTTCGCAGCATTGCCGCCGATATTGAGAAAAAATACCGGGACAAATACAAATCCTCTGACTGGGGAACTTGGCATGACCGTGTCATTGGACTGGCCAAATAGTACGGCACATACGGCTGTCTGAGTCTGGAGCATTGCCCGGACTCTCCGTTTGATTGTCTGTTAGGCCGGTCATTCCACATACATTGGGACGTTTCGTTGCTCCGGTTCTGTTTTGCTGGACCGGGGCAGCGGAAAACACCCCAAACCATACCGACCTGAAACACATTAACAATATAAACTGAGAGAAGTTCCATGATTATTAAGAAATTTCTTAAAGGTGTGGATTCGGTTACGAATTTCTGGATTTCCTTTACCCTGGCTGTCATGCTGGTGGTGATCCTCCTTGATATTATTTTGCGGGAAGTGTTCGGTAGCCCGCTCACCTGGCATCTGGAGATGTCCCAGTACTGCCTCATCAACGTTGCCTACATCGGCGCTGCTGTCGCTCACCGGCACCGTAATCACATATCCATCAACCTGTTCACATCGATGCTTCCTCCAAAAAAGGAAGGATATGTCAATCTGATCGGCAAGGCCATCATCCTGCCGTTTATCTTCATCTTGGCATATTCGAGCTTCGAAATATTATTGAAAACCAAAGGCGTGACCCCATCCCTGAGACTGCCCAAATGGACATATTACTTTCCGATATTCGTCGGGTCCGTATGCCTCTGCATTTATTCCGTTTCCATGCTTATTCAGGATTTCCTGAAAATCCGTAACGGCGTAAACACAGATTCAACATCCGGGGCCTAAGTCTGATCATAGTGTTTGCTGAACAGGAGATTTACCGGGTCTGAAAACCATGAGAGTTTAATTATGCAGATTCTTTTATTAATGTGTCTTTTTTTGATTCTTATTTTAATCAATATACCGGTCGCATTCACGTTGCTGATCATTTCGTGCATCTACATCTTATTGAATGACCTTCCGCTCGTGGTTGTCAGCCATATATTGACATCCTCAACGGACAGTTTTATTTTAACCGCTATTCCTCTTTTTATTCTCGCCGCGAATTTCATGCAGAGGGGGGATATCACCGACCGGATCATCGCCTTCTGCAAAACACTGGTGGGTCATGTGAGCGGCGGGTTGGCCCACGTCAACGTTTTAGCCAGCATGATTTTTTCCGGGATGTCTGGATCCGCCTTGGCCGATGCCGGGGGCCTCGGCATTGTCGAAGTGCAGATGATGCGGGACGGCGGATACGACGACGAGTTTACCGCCGCAATTACCGCCGCTTCTTCCACCATCGGTCCAATCGTTCCGCCGAGTATTCCGCTAATTCTCTACGGGGCCCTTGCCCGGGAGTCGGTCGGAAAGCTTTTCCTGGGCGGCGCTATTCCCGGCATTCTAGTCGGAGTCGGGCTGATGATTCAGGCATATATACTGGCCAAGAAACGCAACTATCCTGTCAGCCCCCGTGCCGGTTTCAAACAGGTCGTCTATCATTGCGGGAAAGTATTTCTCCCCATGCTTACCCCGGTCATCATCCTCGGCGGCATTGGCATCGGGTATTTCACCCCGACCGAGGCCGCTGCGGTTGCCGCCATCTATGCTTTTATCCTCGGAAAGTTCGTTTACCGCGTCATGACCTGGACGGACGTGCTCAAAGCCCTGCTCGACACCGCCATTCTCACCGGCGTAGTCGTGTTCATTATGGCGATGGCTGGCCTGTGGTCCTGGATGATCACGAACGAAGAAATCGCCAAAATGGCGGTCGCTTTCCTGACCTCGGTGTCTGAAAACCCGTATATCATGCTGTTTATGCTAAACATTATTCTACTTGGATTGGGGATGTTTATCGAGCCTCTGGCCATTATGATTATGGTGATTCCGGTGCTGTTGCCGATCTTGCACGCATACCATATTTCCACCCTGCACTACGGTGTGGTTATGACCTTGGCGCTGATGATTGGGCTGATAACACCTCCCTTTGGAGAGTGCCTGTTCCTGTTGAGCGCCATCACCGGAATTCCGGTCAGCCGGGTGGCCAAAGCCACGGCCCCCTATCTGGTTTGTATGCTGGCGGTTCTTTTCATGATTACTTATATGCCGGGACTGGTTCTTTGGCTTCCGAATTTACTCATGCCCTGATTGGCGCCTGCGCATATTAAATGATTTTGTTGGAATTTATTAATAATCTGCGCTACTATGAGAAAAGGAGTTCTAAAATGAGCGAACAAGTAAAAAAGATGGATGAAACTTCACATCTGATTCTGCACCGGACAACCAAGGATGAAATTCGCCAAGGTGTAACCGTCATCACTCGCGGCGAAGGCATTCGTGTGACCGACCAGGACGGAAAGACTTACATAGATCTGGATTCCGGGGTTACCCGCCCGGTTCATCTCGGATACGGGCGAAAGGAATTGGCCCAGGCTGCTTACGATCAGATGTGCGAACTGGCCTATTTTACACCCTGCCAGTTTGCCAATGTACCGGCAATGAAGTTGGCCGATCAACTCGCAGAAATCGCCCCTGGGGAAATCAACAAGTTTACCTTCGAGTGCGACGGCTCCGAGGCGGTGGAATCGGCCATGAAACTGGCCAAACACTACCATTACTTCCGGGGAGATAAAAATAGATATAAGGTCATTTCCCGTCGCGGTGCGTATCACGGCGTAAACGGCATCGGCATCCGCGCATTGGGAACCGTCATGCCCATGCGGCAGATGATGGAACCCTTAGCCCCTGGTTCGGTGTTCGTGGAGTCTCCGTATTGTTACCGCTGTCAGCACAACCTCAGATACCCGGACTGTAACATGGCCTGCGCCCGGGATATTGAGCGCATCATCGAGTTCGAGGGCCCGGAGCTGTTTTCCATGTTTATCGGAGAGCCGATCATGCAGGGATTCGGCGCTTATCTTCCTCCGCCAGAGTACTGGCCAATTGTTAGGGAAATCTGCGACAAATATGGCATTCTCATGGTAATTGACGAAGTTATCTGCGCTTTTGGCCGCACCGGAAAAATGTTCGGCACCGAGCACTTGAATGTCAAGCCGGACATGATCACCATGGCCAAGGGAATCACCAGCGGGTATATCCCGCTTGGCGCCGTCGGCTGCACGGACGCCGTCATGGAACCTATCGATGTGTTCATGCACCTGCATACCTACGGAAACCACCCTGTGTCGTGTGCCGTTGCCATCAAGAGCCTTGAGATTCTCAAGGAGGAAAAGCTCGTTGAAAATTCAGCTGCAATGGGCGAATACTTCCTGGAAGGGCTGAAATCCTTCACCAAACATCCGTCTGTCGGAGAGATCCGGGGCGTCGGTCTGTGGACGGCCATCGACTTTACCACCGATAAGAACACCCACGCACCGTTCCCGTTGAAAAATCTGGTCAGTATGGTTAACCGTGCCAAAGACAAGGGAGTTATCACCAAGTGCATGGGCATGGCCCTTGAATTTGCGCCGCCCCTGAACATCGGGAAAGACGATATCGATGAAGTCATTCGGGTGCTGGAGGAAGCGATTACCGAAGAAGAAAGGGAAATGGGATTGTAATACCGTCCTCTTGAATTATCTCTCGTATATACATGTTTTTCTCCCCCTGCATATTTCCTGCTGCTTACAGGAAATATGCGCCATTACTGTACGGGTTCGATTCGTTCATTTACAGGCCGGTGGAAATAGGCTCCAGCAAAGGGGCACGAACTTTCATCGCCTAAGCAAAGGGACGAATAGGGTCCGGCAGTTTTCAAAACAAAACGAAGGCAACTGACATATCCGGTGTGACTGCGCGCGGATAGCGTTCGAATTCTTTGAAAGTCGATAAATCTCATTTTACAGACACTGCCGGCGCCAATTTGCAAGCGTCGTGGATGAAAGATATTCTTTTATGAAAAGGAGACCATCAAGCACCACAGCAATTTTTGTATTTCTTGCCACTTGCGCAGGGACAAGGATCGTTCCGTTTGACGGTAGCGAACTGCTTCCGTATATCTTGCTCAGCTACGTATTCCATCACCCGGGACGCCTCGCGGCCTGAAAGAACCAGCTCTGCCATGATCCCCATGGAAGGGGCCATATGGCTAAAAATGCGTTTGTAGGCGGGACAAAAATAGGCCAACCCCGGTTCCCCGTCAGGGGTATGCATGAAACGATGCTTGGGGCATTCCCCGCTGCAGGCGAAGCGCACCTCGCATTCCCGGCAATAGTTCGGCAACATTTCGAACTTATCACTGCCGAACTTGCGCTGTTCCAGTGAACCCAGCATGTCCCCGAGCGAGTTGTTTAGGATATTGCCCAGTTTGTATTTCGGATAAACATAGTGATCGCAGGAATACAGGTCCCCGTTGTGCTCCAGAGCCCCGGCATACCCGCACTTCTCGGCGAAAATACACAGAGTGGATCCGTGTCCCATCCAGTTGCCCAACGCGACATCAAAGAATTGGACAAAATACTTTCCTACATCCTGTCGAACCCATTCATCAAATATCTGTACGTAGAACTCTCCGAATTGGTTGGGTTTAACGCTCCATGGGGTCACGCGCGATGTGGTATCTTCTTCACCTGGAACTGGCGGCAGACCCAATTCAAGACCCAGT
>JAUVTO010000119.1 GCA_030601485.1 Desulfobacterales bacterium
GATTTTAACGGTGAGATCACTGCAAAGAGTATTTCGGTAGAGGATGGGGCTTACCTCAAGGCGGTCATAGAACTGAAGCGTGAACCGTCCAAGAAGCCCGTTTCGGTGGTCAATCCGGAAGACAAGTCTGTATCAGAACCGGCAAAAGAACCGCTTACCCTGGCCGGCATGAACAGCAAGGGGAATTGATCATTGACCTTTTTCGCCACATCTTCAGATCGCCAGTGGCAGGATTCGGATCATCGGCTTAAAATGGTTGACTATACCAGCAATGTCCTGCAGCTTTTCATACAAGGTCTTGGCGGTCGGCCACACGGCCAGGTGCTCGACCTTGGACCTGTGTGCCAGGAGAACATCAGGTTTTTCGCCGAGCGGGTGAAAAAGCTATATGTTTGTGACATGTTCATCCGTCTGGATAGGTGCCTTGGCAAAGGTGACCCTGTTGATCGAATCTGGCATGAACTCGATTATCCTCCTGAAAGCTTTGACGGAATCCTTATATGGGAACTGGCCGACCGTCTGGACGATGGGGAGGTTAGAGCGCTGGTTAAGTTGTGTCACACAATGTTAAAACCCGGGGGAATGGCGGTTGTTCTGGTTCTGGGCGAGCAGGCGGCAAGGTTAGGGGTGAACTCCTTTGTGATGGGACAGGACTTTAAGGTTGGTTTAAGGTCTCAGCATCATCTGCATCTTCCGATTCGCGGTCGCCAGAGCAGAGACATTTTGGCTATGATGACTCCTTTAAAGCCGGCCAAGTCGTTTATCTGCCGCCTCGGTTTCATGGAATTTCTTTTCACACGAGACTAAATCGTCTGTGGTACAATGCATGCCTTACATCTATATCTTACCTAACTTCCTCTTGGTGTTACCACATACATCAATTTTACCCTGTCCTTTGACCCGGATGCAATTTTCAGCGATGCAGGATTGAGTGCCAGGCTAACTATTGTGGTTCCTGTTTTGTTAATGTTGTCCAGGGGAACCTTTTCCGTGTATAGGGTTGAGATATTTTCCAGGATGCGCTTCCCGCCGATGACCTCAATTTTTTCAGGATCAATTTTTAATTGTGCAAGGATTAGATTTTCCGGTAATTTTCCAACCCAGTCAACCTGCACAGGTAGCTGCTTTGTGATAGTTTTATCCAGGGTCACTTCAACAACAGGTGGCGCAACCTTGCTTAAAAAGATCCCCGGCGGCAGGGAAATGTTTTCCTGTGTAATGGAAAAAATATTGTTGCCGATAACAGCATTGCCAAGATCAAGCCGCACCTGAACCTGGTCCGGTCGAACAGATTTTATCAGAGCCCCTGATCCGCTCAGTTGAAGTCGAACGGTATTGACAGAGGTGTCTACAATTTCAATTCCGGGATCATGTTTCGTGTATTCCACCGGGATTTCAAGGGTAATCAGCGTATCCAGTCCTTTTGAGAAGCTGAACCACATTCCTGTTATAAATAAAACGGAAATTAGAGCCGCTATGCTGATTTCAAGTTTTTCTCTACGCAGATTGGCAGGCTCTTCTTCGGTTATGCCCATATGGTTCTGCAATGCTTTTACAAGTTCTGTATTGTCATTAATCTTCGTGATGTTAGAATTTTTAGCAACAAGTATATTTCCGGTTTCCTCGGATACGACGATAACCAATGCATCTGTAGACTCAGACAATCCGAGCGCCGCCCGGTGACGCGTACCGTAATGTGAAGGCAGATCATTTCTGTGTGTCAAGGGAAGAATAACCCCCACTTGGGTAATCTGATTTCCCTGAATTATGGCGGCGCCATCGTGCACAGGATTGTCAGGCCAGAAGATGCTTGTGATCATTTCTTTGGATACCAATCCCCGCCACGGTATTCCGCTCTGCATTATATCCTGCAAATCTTCCTTTGCCGGAAAAACAATCAAAGCGCCACTGTGATGTTCAGATAATGTGTTGATACTGTCTACGATGATTTCTATAGGTGTTTGACCAGATTGTTTTGGGAATCCCCAGAGAATGGCCTTTAAATTTTTTGCCTGAAGAACATTGCTGATTTCATTTCTGAAAATAATGATGATAATCAGGGCGGCAACAGCGGTAATTCCCTGCATGGCCCAGCTGGTTAAGATTAGCCCGAAAAAAACAGCTATCCGTTGAAAGATCCAGAGAAGCGCAATTCCGGTAAGTACCCTGAAGACATAGGTTCCCCTGAAAAGGACATAGAGGCGAAACAGGATATAGCTGTTTAACAGGATATCGATGAGATCCTGCCATCGAAAGTGTGCAAGAAAAGACATAAATGTATTCCAATTTGATCAATCCGTGATAGTGAATCTTACCGTATGAAGAATATTCTCATTCTGATCGGTAATTTCAACTCGCCAGGGGCCTTTATCAGTTTCTCGAAGCTGAATACTGCTGTAGGTTGCCCAGCGGGGGGGCTGAAGCGTCAGCCTTTTTTTTGTGCTCGGTTTATCTTTGTGAAACCATTTGTGGTAGATAAAAGTTTCTATGGGTACCGGGTCGAATGAAGTAAAACAGGAAACTTTTCCGATTTTAATGGAAAAAACAACGCCCCGGTTTTTTGGTGTAAAGTCTTTTATTTCTTCACACATTACCGCATTATCCAGGACCGGATCTTTTGAATTCCGGGTGAGAAGAGAATCTTGATTGTTTTGCGACAATACCTGTGAAGCAAGCAAAAGATTGCAACAAGTCAGAACAAATATGAATATGTAAAGTTTATATTTTTTGCTCATGTGATTCGGATTCGTTGTTTCATGAAGATAATGTGACGTCTCGAAAATTCTACAACTTCTAGAAATTAAAAATTTTTTTAAATCTATCATAACTTTTTTTAGATTCCCGCCGGTTTTGACGGATCAATAACGGATAAGCAGGATGCAAACTTAATGAAATGTCTGGTGTTAAAAGTAGCTATGGCATCAGCCCCATGGTTTTTTAGAATTCCGGCAATGAATGCGTCATACGAATTTCCTCCTGTAGCAGAATGATTGACCAGAGTAGTAATATAATCCCAGATGGAAGAGGCATCGAATTTTGCAATTATCATATTGGGCCGAATTGTGGATTCGAGCAGCTGCTTTGCTTCTATGCCGTCTATTCGAAACTCTCCTGGAAGACGGGTCAAGACAGCATAAGCTTCAAGAATTGAATGGTGCGAAACAATCAATTTGTGCAAGGGTATATTGCGAATAAGCCAGTCGGCCGCCACCGCATGAAGGGGATGATTTGCATGTACTCCGGCAACGAGAATGCAGCTATCGATGCCGATTTTCATCTTTTTTCTCTTCAAAGTGGTTTTCACGTAAAGCCGATACATCAAAGATGTCTATCGGCGCGGTCCCTGCGCCTGTATCAATTGTAAGAATTGGACCGCGTTTAATAAAACGGCGTCTGGGGCGTTCGGGCACCAGGGTAACACCCTTATCCCCAGGCACCAGGCGAACGCGTTGGCCTGATTCAAGTCCGTAAAGTTTGCGGAGTTTTTTTGGGATTACTAAACGTCCTGATGAATCAATTTGCGTGACAGTCTTCATAATGCAAATATGGCGTTAAAAATGGCATTTGTCAAGAAAAATGTCATTTTATGTCAATAGTATTTCAAAAATTTGCTACCGTACACAATTATGTTTGAAGATTTAAGTGCATCCAAAGCGACTTTATTCTTAGGCTTACCACATCAAACCGGATTGTCGCTCAATTTTCTTTAGCAGCGCAGTATTCAGGGCTGCATGAGAGCCATATATTACCACCCGTTTTTTTGCTCTGGTTATACCGGTATAAATAATCTGCCTGGTCAGCAGTCTATGGTTTTCATTATCAGGCAGAACGAGCAGTACATCATCAAACTCCGACCCCTGGCTTTTGTGCACCGTCATGGAAAAAGCAAATTCCCAAGACGGCAAAAGATTCACCGGAAAACTGATATAAGAACCGGATCGACGAAAAAATGCGCTGTAAGTCCCGTTTACATCTTTAATCACAACCCCGACATCTCCGTTAAAAAGTTCTTTTGAATAATCGTTGCGGGTAATTATAATCAGGGCGCCGGAAAATATGTGGGTTTGCCTCTTTGCCAAAGGGTCGAATTCATTGATAAGGTAATTGAAGATCAGGGTGTTAATTACAGTACATCCGTAAATCCCATTACGTAAAAAGGACAAAATTCTTGCCCGTTCTACCGCTATGAATATGTGGCGTAATAAATATTGACCTTGTTCGGATGATACAATTTGATCGGCGGTCATCTCACCAACTTTGACAATCAAATCCTTGAAACTTTTCTTATTGCCTGACAGTGGATTAAGGTACTGATATCTTACCCACTGATAAATATGTTCCTGCCATTTATCGAGACTTTCCGCCTTAACAAAAGCCCATTGATCCGAATCGCTTAAAAGCGCATTTTCAAAATTAACCGCTGTAAACGGCGGAAAAGCACCCTTATTGGTTTGATTTGCCAGTTCCAGCAGATTGACACCGGAGCGATAGACCTTTTGCAAAACAACAAACCGGTCTTTAAACCTTGAAGCATGGGTTTCGTCTGGAATCATTTCCGCAAAAACAGAACCGGCTTCCACAGAAGGCAATTGATCTTTATCTCCCAGAAAAATAAGCTTTGTTTTTACTGGATCGATGGCCTGGAGGAATTTATCCAGCATGACCACATCCACCATGGAGACTTCATCAATCAAAACTACCGATGCGGGCAGCGGGTTGGTATCCCGATAATAAAAGTCGTGTGTGTAACTTCTGTATCGCAGGATTTTATGTAAGGTGCTTCCTTTCAGATCCAGAAGGTCCGAATCTTCGGATGAGGGTTCCTGTATGGTTGCAATATTGTTTTGAACCGTTTCGGTCATTCTTTGTGCCGCGCGCCCGGTGGGTGCACCAAAAATAATGTGAGATATAGGGACGCCTGCACGGACAAGACACCGGAGGATATTGACCATAAGAGAAGTTTTACCTGTTCCCGGTCCACCGGAAATAATCGAAAATTGGGACTTAAGTGCCAGCCTTATCGCCTTGAGTTGTTGCGGATCTTTTATGATCGGTGTGTTGTCTTGACCGACACGGATAGCAAGGGGGTTTGAATAGATTTCTTCCAATAAATTGTCGATCTTTTGGTCGGGTATATTAAAAGAAACCTCTGCTTTCAGGAATTCTTCCATACGGTTTTTAAGCCGGTTTTCATGAATATAATATTTTTGGAAATAAAGTAACTGTTTCCCTCCGGATTCATCCAGAATCAATGGCATGTATTCATCACCGTTTCTCGTAATAAGTTTTTGATACTTACCTTCAACAAGACCGAACAAAAAATCGCCGATAGTTTTACCGGCTTTTTTTCTTGTGTCTGGCGGCAGCCTGTTCATTAATTTGTCTTGGTTGAGATCCAGGCAGAGGCTGCCTTCCTGCAATGCAGCGAACATGGCCATCAATACAATTGCAAGGGCTGTATCACCCTGATACTCGCCAAATTCCATCAGATCCCTGATGGTCATATAATCAAGAAAGGAAAGTTCCATCTGGCTGATAAATGGCATAAGCATTTTTGCCGCTGATTGACCCTTGCTTTCAAATATTTTAAAAGCTTCCAGATTCTGTAGGAGTTGGCCTTGGTCAAAATTGAAATCTGTCATAGCGCCATGGTTTCCGTTTATTATGTGATTGAAAGTCAGATGATATTTTTTTATCTCAAGGGGCTAAGCCGCCTGGTATCACATCGTGCCGGCGATTTGGTTTGCAATTTCTTCTTCAAGATGTTCCAACCGGCCCACATCACCAGGGGCAACGTAATATATGCCGTTTCCGTTGCCGGAACCCATCCCGCGTAGATAAAAATAAAATATGCCGCCAAATTGCTTGTCCGGATCAAACCGATTCCCAAGGGCCTGGGTCAGCCAGCGCAGCACGGCAATGGAGTACAATTTGTACTGGAGGTGGTACCCTGCATTATTCATGTTGTTTTCCAGGGCTTTTAGGTCATAACCCGCATCAATACGATTTGACTTCCAGTCTGCGATAAAAAATTTTTCCTTGTA
>JAUVTO010000104.1 GCA_030601485.1 Desulfobacterales bacterium
TTCTACTATGCCAGAAGCACAAAAGCGAAAGCTCCTTACAGGTTTGGAGAAGTGGCAATCCAAATTTGATGACAAGCAACAAGCCAAACCCAAAGACAAAAGGGAATATTATAGGAAACCTATTGCTATCTATGCAATCTGCGAAACTAATAATCGCAACTTTAGAGATTTCACTAAAGATGTAAGTCCTGGAGGAGCGTTTATTGAAACTAAAACCAATCTATCTCTTGACGAAGAACTTTTTATGACTCTTTTTCATACCAGTTTTGAAACCCCTGTCAGAACTGGCGGTAAAATTGTGAGGGTCGATCCAAAGGGGGTAGGTGTAAAATTCAACAAAACTATACCCGGAATGTACTTTGTATAATCACAATAACTGTAAAGAGATTGATAACCGGAAAAACCTATGTGATTTTCCGAAAAGATAAAACCTGTCTTAAGAAGTTGCATAAGTCTGCAAATAAGCCCAAGAAATAGGGGATCCTTTCCATGGAAGAACCTGAAGAAACCACCCTTGCAGGCCGGATTAAGTTCATTCGTGGATCACTTACAAAAGTCGAATTTGCCAGAGCATCAGGCATTAACAGAAATACTCTTCTAAAATATGAAACCAATAAAGGCTTCCCAGACTTTGAATCTCTTTTGAAACTCCACAAGAAACTCAAGGTAAATATTAACTGGCTTATTTCTGGTGAAGGAAAACCTTATCTCAAACGCTTAAAACATCCGCCAAGTGTAGGAAACAGGATTATTAAACTGGAAGCCCGAATAACGGCCCTGGAAAAGAAGGCCAAGAAATAACCTATAACCGAGGTTGCCATGAACTGACTATCAAGACCCCATTAGCCTGACGAATGACACTGCAGAACCGAATAAGGGATGCGATTGTTTAGGGAACTGAACCCATGAAAGATCTATTAATTCGAATTGCACAAGCAATTGTTGACGATCCGAAACAGGTACGGGTTACTGAAATTGAAGCTACCCAAACATCTGTATTGGAACTAAGGGTGGCCAAGAGTGATATGGGAAAGGTCATTGGTAAACATGGCAGGACAGTCAATGCCATACGAGATATATTATATGCAGTTTCTGGCAAGGCTGGAAAAAGATATAGACTTGAGATTGTTGAATGATGTGGCATCTTAACTGTCACAGGACGGACTTGATTTGATAACCTCAAAATATGAGATCTGTATTTTAACTGGTTTGATGATGACGGCAATATTGGCAAGGTATGTCATGAATTAAGGGAGGGATCCTTTTTGAGATATCGTTATCATATCTATATTCCATCAACATCGCAAACCCTAATTGATCGTAACCACAAATGAAAATAATATATGCTTCCGACATTCACGCGAACCCCGAACACCTCTTTTCTATGCTTACGATAGCAGAAAAAGAAAAGGTGAACGGTATTATTATCGGTGGTGACATTATTCCGCATTATTTGCCGGATACTCAAAAGGTAGGCGTACTCAAAGCCCAAGAAATATATCTTAGAGATATCTTTATCCCTGCCATCAAGGAATTCAGAAAACGGCGAGACGTTCCAATTTATTTAGATTTTGCAAATGACGATTTTATCGGAAATCGACATATTTTGGAAAATCACGACGGCAAACTGCTATATCTTTTACATATGAGAAAACATAAACTGACCGATAATGTTGATATTATCGGTTACATGAATGTTCCGCCAACACCTTTTACAAGGAAAGATTGGGAAAAATCCGATTCAGTTGAAATTCCTTTCGCAAAAGGCAACCGGATTCGTTTAGATGGATACACTTCCTACAGTGGCGGGTTAGAAAAAACTTTTATCAATATAGAATCGGCTGACACAATTGAAAAGGATCTGGCACATTTATCGGAAATCATCACAGGGCCATTTCTCTTTGTTTCTCATTCTCCGCCATATTTTACACATCTCGATATCCTGGACAATGGGTTGCATGTGGGCAGCATCAGCATAAAACGATTTATCGAAAAATGGTCTAACAAGAATCAACTCATCGTGTCGTTGCACGGGCATATCCACGGTTCGCCGAAGAGATCCGGTTCGATTCATTCATTCATAGGAAGTACGATGTGTATCAATCCTGGACAAAATGAAGGCCGAGGTTCTTTTCTGCGATATGTGATCCTGGAATTAGCCGATCGGCAAACACCGCCCCAGGTCTGCGTTATCTACGAACCAAAACAATAAGCTGCGTTTACCTCGACATTGCTTTTAACCTAAAAACTGCATGAATAATTTTGAAAAGGAAATTATATTTAATAGTTAAAGTTAGATAGAACCCATTTCGAGGCTGTTCCGGATGCACTCTATTGCTGTGTATCGACATTGTTAAATTTTCAAAATTTTTCACCCTTCGGGATCACCGCTTTCACCGCATCTGCTGTGTTGCAGGAGTATTTTGCTGTATTTTGTATAGGTCATCATATACTGCCCGAAACGTTATCAATGGAGAGACACTGAATGATCCTGTTTCTGCTTATATACCTGAGCATCTACGGCGGCATACACCTTTACGCTTTTTTGAAACTGAAGAGGGGTTTTGCCCTGGGACTCCCAGCATACCCAATCCTTGCGATATTTATGATCCTGATGGTGGTTGCACCCATTGTCGTACGCATTTCTGAGCGCTCCGGGTATGAAGCTTTAGCACGCGGTTTGGCCTACGTCGGGTTCACATGGATGGGGCTGCTTTTTATCTTTATCTCAGCTTCATTTTTCTTTGACATCTACAGGCTGCTCCATTTCCTGACAAGGATGTTGACCCAGAGCCCTCTCGCGGGTTTTACTCTTTCCCTAAGAAATTTCTGTACACTCGCCATTTTATTCTCTTTTGCCGTAGTAATCTATGGCTATTTCGAGGCGCTTCACATCCGGACAGAACACGTGATCGTGAAAACAAGCAAAATACCCGAAAAAATCGGGCGATTTCGAGTTGTGCAGATATCCGACGTCCATCTCGGCCTTATCGTCGGGAAGTCTCGGCTTAAGCGGATCCTTAGGCAGGTCAAGGATGCCCGCCCGGACATTCTTGTATCAACGGGTGATCTCGTGGATGGCCAGATGGATGATTTGGAGACGCTGACGGATATGTTTCAGAACATACCCACAAAGTATGGGAAATTTGCGATCACCGGTAATCACGAATTTTATGCAGGCCTTGATCGTGCCCTGGCATTCACCGAAAAGGCGGGCTTTACCATCCTCAGAGGAGAAGGAATAACCGTATCCAATCTTCTCAATGTCGCGGGTGTAGACTACCCTGCCAGGGGACCCTATGGCCCAGATCGTGCAGTCTCTGAAAAGGCGCTGCTGGAAAAATTGCCCAGGGAAAAATTCACCATCTTTTTGAAGCACCAGCCGGTAATCAGCAGTGAGTCTCTCGGAATGTTCGACCTTCAGCTTTCAGGTCACACCCACAAGGGACAGATCTTTCCCTTTAATCTGGTTACAAAGCTCTACTACCCGATGCACACCGGCCTATCAAAGGTCAACGGTAATGCCCTGCTCTACGTCAGCAGGGGTTCAGGGACCTGGGGGCCGCCGGTTCGATTTTTGTCGCCACCGGAGGTGACAGTCATCGACATAACATACAAGAGTAGTCAATAGATAGGGTGCATTTGCGCTTGATAATTTGGTACAATTTGTTACGATTCATTAAGCTAACCTTTTAAAATCATTATAACCGACTGTTTTTATTATGCATAACTTCAAATCCGGTCTTCGGCACCACAATTTATATATTTAAACAGGCACTTAAAAGATTCATTAAGTGCCTGTTTTGCGTATCAGGAAGGAGGTAAGCCATGAGAACCAAAACCATAAAAATCGGGGTCATGTCTTACGAGAATTTCAAAAAATATACCATGGCTATTGCCCGTGGAAAATACAAACCCAAAAAAAACCGAGCCTAAAATTTGGTTTGAATCGATTGAGACAATGAGCCAGGTTCTGAGCACAAAGAATATGGAACTAAGGTAGGAAATCTGAATTTTTCGGGAATCAACAGAAAAATAATTCCTGCCTTGCAGGTGGAAAATTTGAAGGCCAAAATATTTGTGGTTTACAGTCGAAACCTTTAATCGTATTGATATCATGTAACATTCTGACTCAGGCACGAAAGCAAGTATTGACGGTCTCGTAAAAAGTCGAAAAACACCCTTTTTTGTCATTCCGGCGAAAGCCGGAATCCAGTAAATTCAATGGCTTCTGGATGCCGGATCAAGTCCGGCATGACGGATTTAGGACTTTTTACAAGTTCATCAAGTATTAACCGCTCAGTAAATCTACTCTCAAAAAAGGAAGTCCCGATGAAAGCTCACAACGGCAATCCCGAACATTCTAAGGAAACAAGGTCCAAGAAACCCTATCAACCAGGACTGGATCCCGAAATGGACGCTTGGTTCACGGCATTCTTTATCGAGAACCATCTCGACCACTTCACCCACCCGGAGCAGGCCGCCGCCCCGGAGCAGGTTCGTTTCACAGTCTATACAGAAGACGATGAACGCTACTACCCCTGCTCAGACCGCATGTTTGCGGCGATTATGAGCAGAAAAGAATCTGATTTTATTCAAAGCAAATACCAAGAAGTTTTGGAGCGGATCCTGAAACTGATCGAACGTCAGATCAAAGATCAAAACGAAAAAGACTATTTGAAAGCCCTTATCAAAATAAAATACCGGCATGAAACCCGCGATGAAATTATGATACCTTCGCGATTGGAAAAGCGTCTGATACGGATATTCTTGAATCGTACCCAGATTGAAGACCCCTACATTATCGAAAAAACCACCCGAAATCGTCGAGTCAGCCGGGTCCTAAACTCAGAAGGTTTTCAAAAGGCGTTGAATTATTTCGACTGCACGGATTTAACGAACTCGCTATCGAGTCTGACACAACTCAAAGCATTGGTTGAAGATCTGGAATTAAAACGCCTGTTTTCACTGGCGGTGGAAAGCTCACTGTGGGAATCGGATGAATCGATAGCCTATACCGAAGAAGATTTTCTGCGCATGTTCGACCATCCGTTAACCGGCAATGGAATCGAACCTCTGTCTCGATTCCTGGGCATTCAGACCCATGGCAATCAATCGCGCGAAGTTAGCACCAAAAAGATCCTGTGGCTGGCCGATGAAGCCGGAGAATTCGTGGTCGATCTGGCTATTATTAATTACCTGGCCAAACTGGGCCACAAAATCATCATCGCTTTTAAGGGCGGTCCTCTGTTTAGCAAGGTTGACTTCGATGATGCCCAGGAAGACGAGGTGCTGCGCCGAGAGCTTGAAGGCGCTCTGTTCCTTCAGGAAAAAAACATGAGTAAAAACGAACTGGTTAAAACACTGAGAAGTGATTATGACATCATCGGCATATCCGACGGGACCCGCGAAAACCTCAACCTATTGCTGTCATCCACAACCTTTGCCCGCATGTTTAAAGAAGTCGACGGGGTCATTTCCAGAGGTCACGACCAGAAACGTCGGTTTTTTGATACCCGTTTTCAGTTTACCCAGGATATTTTTAACATCTCCGCAGACAATCAAGGGGCAGTTTCTATCTCCTATAAACCCAAACATCCGGCCGTAATCAAATTCTCCCACAAGGATCTGGAAAACAAAGCCAAGAAAATCATTGACCGGATAGTGGACGCCAAGAAGCACGGGATGACGGTGGTCTTTTACAGCGGAATCATCGGTTCTATTCCCGGCAGGATCTCAATGGCCAAAAAGATCATGTCGGTTCTAATCGAGTTTCTCAAACAGCAGTTTTCCATGACGTTTATCATTAATCCGTCGGAATATTTTGAACCCGGCATGGATGCCGACGATTTGATGTACATGTGGGGAATTGTTCAGCGGAGCGGCCACATCGATATCTGGCGATTTCAGACCTATGATGACATTGTTCAGGCCTTTCAGATCATGAACAGCAAGGTTCCGCCGGAATGGGTCGGCAAGGACGCCACCTTCAGCACCGGATGCACCAAGGAGATGCGCATCGCCTTGGAAGTTCAGGTAAAGCATCCTGAAATGCAAATCATCGGACCTGCCAAGGAAAAGTTCATGCGACGCGACGAATACGGAGTCGGCAAAATGTATGACAAACGGCTCGGTGAAATCCTGCCGTTTAAATAAAAATCCTGGCTCAGAGGACTATGCTTTGGTTTGCCCCTGAAAGGGGCTGCTTTACTTAAAACCGTACAAGTTAAAAGTGTCTAAAGTGATCTAAAGTGCCTAAAGTTATGGTGTCGCTTCGCTCCGCTGAGTTTATATAATTGACAGAATTCCTTAACTTTAGCTCACTTTAAACTTTAGTTCACTTCAAACTCTTGCAGCGTTTCTTCAGGCAGAGCCGGAGAACTCTGACCCCCACGATGCGGGACAAGCATGGCCCAAAGGATCAGGTTTTTCAGGATATTGTAG
>JAUVTO010000023.1 GCA_030601485.1 Desulfobacterales bacterium
GCATGCCCCTCCGGGGCGTAGGACCTACCCTCCGGCCTGTAAGCCCTACGGGCTGGAAGCGAGGCCGGAGGCTTGATCTTGAACGAAAATCCTCATTAATCAACAGACTCATTTATGCGATCAATTTACAGGCTTGCATCCCCTGCAGGATATTATGGGGGTATAGGTAAATCTTCTTGGATCGGAGAAAAACTGCTTAAATTCTTCAAAAAACTCTTCATACCCACCTTTATATTCCCCAAACGGGTATCCCGACTTTTTTGCAGCGACTTCAACTTTTTTCGTCCAGTTAAAGGTTTCTTTTTCCTTTGCTTTTCCAAAAATCAGGTGATGTGGCGATAGGTTTACATCTATATCCTGGTAACCGAGGTCATAAAGGAAAGAATAGAGTTTTATTCCTACATAGGGGTCAAAGTCAGCATTCTTTTCCAGAGTCTTTATTATTCCGTAAATTGCTTTTTTAAGCCTATTAGAGAGCCCGAAATGTCTCAAGCAGTTATAGTCCAAATCTATCAGACAGATTATTCCTCCCGGTTTCAGAATACGGGATATGTTTTTGACGATGTCAAAACTTTTTGATCGATAGTATTCAAGGACAAAGCGCACCCAAATAAAATCGAACATTCCTATATCATCTAAAGGTTCACGTATATCCTTGATTACAAATTCTATTCCTTTTTTGCCGTAATGATTTTTTGCGTATTCAATTCTTTGTTTAAAGCTATCGACGCCCACTACTTTACCGTTCGGTTGAACCAGTTTGTGCAGGTAAAAGGCAGTTTTGCCGGAACCACACCCCAAATCAACTACGCGCATACCCGGCTTTATACCTGCCCAGCGGGCCTGTTTTTGCACAGTCATGCCGTCTAGTTTCATTTCAAGACGAAGCGTCTCTTCGTTGCTTTCCATAAAATATTCAGGGTGTTGCATATATGACACTCCTGATGCTATTTAGTGCCTGAACGAAAACGGTCTTTTTTGCCAATATCTGCGCCTGCCCCGTGGAATGCGTAGCCTATTCCTCTGGGGTCAGACTCAAATTTTAATCCTCGAAATACTACCAGTATTACTGCCTGCCCCGTAGGTCCGGCAGATCGTACTGGGGTGGTTAAAATTTTCGTCTTTCCCTCCGGGGCGTAGGCCCTACGGGCCGGAGGCTTGATCTTAACGAAAAATCCTAGTTTTCGTTCGGGCACTATTTGTCAAGCTCGGTCTTTATAACCTTCCCAATTTTTTCAAGTAAATATGGCTTTTTTACATATGAGGTTGCGCCCAGTTTTTGAGCCTCTCTCACACGGTTTGTCTCGGAGTAACCGCTTGTGATTATTGCTTTCTGGTCTGGATTTATCTCAAGGATTTGTTTGTATGTATCGAGTCCATCGATCCCGGGCTCCATGATCATATCCAATACCAGCAGATCCGCTGAATTATTTTTCATATAATGGACGGCTTCTTCACCGCTTGAAACAGTTACAACAGAATATCCCAATTTTATTAACATATCAGAAGCGATCTCTCTCTGCGCTTCCACATCATCCACAACTAAAATTGATTCTCCTTTGCCCATAATATCTTGAATGGATGATATGGGCTTATCCATGGCCAGCTCCTTTCTGACTACCGGAAAATAGAGTGTAAATTTGGTTCCTTGTCCTTCAGTGCTTTTTAAATCAATATATCCATTATGGTCTTTTACGGTTCCCCAAACAACGGCCATTCCCAATCCTGTTCCGCTTTTTCCCATTACCTTTTTAGTGTAAAAAGGTTCAAATATCCTTTCTAAATCTTCTGTAGGAATACCAATACCTGTATCACAGACGCTTAGTGTAATATAATCCCCCTCTTTTACCTTGTCATAACCATTTAACGATTTATCAAGATACCGGTTTTCTGTGGATATAATTATTTCTCCGGTATCGGGAATGGCCTCTAAAGCATTAGTGACTAAATTCATCACAGTTTTAGACAGATGCACAGAAGAGCCTAAAATATTCAGCAGGTTTGTTTCAAAATCGATTTTTACATGAACATTTGGATGATATATCTTTAAATTTTCATATTCGGGGCTTTTTAAATAGTCAGAAATAATAGTATTTAAATTTACTACGTCAGTAGTGACAACACCTCTTCTTGCCAGAGTCAACAAATCCTGAACAATTGCGGCAGCTCTTTCTCCCGACTTTTGTATGGTTAATATGGGCTTTCTTTGAGGGCTGTCCAAAGGAATATCCATTAATAACAGTTCAGGGTAGCTTACAATACCGGACAGAATATTATTTAGATCGTGCGCTACACCGCCGGCGAGAGTCCCTATGGCTTCCATTTTTTGTGCTCTTTGGAGCCGGGCCTCCAAATCCCTTTTTTCCAATTCCGCATGTTTAAGTTCTGTTATATCGTTACCGATGCAAAGAATTTCTTTAAAATTTCCTTCACTATCAAATATGGGTTTATAAGTCCATGCAATCCATACTTTAGTGCCAGTTCTGAGCACACTTTCGCTTTCATTAATAATTGGCTGCTCAGGGTTTTGCTTGAGAATCGCTAATCGTCTATCAAGATGATCTCTATTTAATTTTGTATTCTGAAAGATCGTTCCTAACACGCTTTTCCCGAGGATTGCATGTTCAGTATAATAAAAGAATTTTTGTGCAAATTCGTTAAAAAAAGTGATATTCCCCTCTATGTCTTGTCGCATGATAATGCTGTTAGCATTTTCAACGAGATCACGATACTTTTTTTCACTCTCCTGAAGTTGCTGGAATGACATTGCATTTGTGATACTGATGGCTGTTTGTGAAGCAATCCCCATCATAAAATTCATATCACTCTTCGTAAGTGGTCTTTTTGACCTGACATTATCTACAACCAATATGCCGAGTGATTCTTTTTCAAAGACAATGGGTACGCATATAAGTGCCTGTACACCCATTTTTTTAGCAAATGCCAGACTTCTTTTTGAGAGCTTTTTTTCAATTTCTGAAATATCGTTTATCAGAATGTTTTTTTGATCTCTAAATGCCTCTACGAATGTTCCTTTTGATTCAGGTCTGTCGAGATGAAACTCGGTTTGTTTCAAGAGATCCTCTATCCCATTGTCATAACCGTATCCAGCGGTGTAAAGGAGTCGAGTTTTGTTGCTGTTTGCAAGCATGATCATGCCGCGGTTAAAGTCTATGTGTGCCTTCATAATGCTTACTACAGTATTTATGAGCTGTTCGACATTTATGATTGAAGAGGTAGCCTTGCCGATCTCCTGAATAAGCAGAGCATTGTTATGGCGAATATTCATCTCATCTAAAAGATCCTGGGCTACATTACCCTGGGTTTCAACGGTTTTGGCCAATTCTTTTTTTTCTAAATTCTCGGAGAATAACGCAAGGGCCATAGTAGTAAGCAAACAGAAAAAAACAAGGATTGTCCAGGTCGTGTTGGGCAAGGCAAAGAAAAGAGCCATACAGATAACAATGCCAATCAGAAGAGAATAATTCCGTACCCGTTTCCAGATGAGAGAAGTTGTTTTTTTCCAGCTAATGATGTAACTGCAGAATTTATCACCTTTATGAAAACACGAAGGGTGCTCAACATCGGCCAGACGATCGGTGAACAACATTGCCAGGGATTCGAAGACACCGAGACGGTTCTCACATTGATACGGTTTTTCATTTACACCCGGATTCGGTGTAGAAACAATTTCAACTTTGTTGGTCCCCATCTTTTTTACACTAATAGTAGCGCCTCGGCTCATGATGGGATAGACTTTTCCCATCAAGAGATAAACACTGGTCAGGCTCATTAGTCCTAATGTATATTGTTTTATAGGACCCATTCCCTTGTATGAGGTTGTATACCGTCCGGCGTCTCTTGCGATATTCGAATTTCCTGTTTTTTCAACCAGGGCTTCATGAAAACGATCCGTATGAGACTGACTGAACCAGTGCGCAGGGTCTTCCACCTCATACTTGGTCATTTCCGCATACCCTAAGACAGAATCGATATCCAAATTTGGATAATATATCCTGAGGTATTCTAAAAAAGTTTTTATGATTCGGCTATTATAAATAGGTGATGAGTCAGTCACTATCAAAGTTCCTTGGTCGAGAGCCTATAAAGCTTCTAAAGAAAAATAAAGAACTTAAGGTCTTTCAAACTGAGATTACAAAAGAGAGGGTTTTATGTCAAGCGCTGAAGTGTATCGATAAGTGAATATAGAGACCGCAAGGGGTTCGGGGTTCAGGACTTCGGAGGGCAACCTTGAACGATGAACTCCGAACCTGTGAATGCCTGAAGATTAGAACCGTTCGATGAGTTTGTTAATCAGGTACGTACTCTCCCGCATAGCCTGTTCACTAAAAGGACCGAACCAGTCTGTAATTTTTTTAAATTCAGCCCGAAACATCTCTTTATCACCCTTTTCAACCATGGCGAGATTGTTTGCAAGAGAAGAAAGGTATTCTTTCAAGAGGGCAAGCCGTTTGGGTGATGCGAATATGATTTCAGAGTAAAGTGAGGGGTCCTGTGCAAAAAGCCTTCCCACCATCCCGAGCTCCAGGCGGTAAATGGGGCTGGAAAATTCTAAAGTTCGGGATAAATCAATTTGTTTATGACACAGAAATTGACCGAATGCAAAGGTTGCGAAATGTCGAACCGTTTGAACAATGGACATGATTTCATCATGTTCCTGTGCAGTTACTTGTAGGATAATACTTCCCCAGGCGCTGAATTGATCAATAAGCCATTGGCATGAATGCAGTTTTCTGCCAGGTGTAACCACGACGATCTGCTTGTCCATGGTTGAGGTGGTCGGACCGAAAAGAGGGTGCAGACCAATCACCGGTCCCTGGAAAGCGTCGAGCATGGCATTTAACGGTTGTTCTTTAAGACTGGTGATATCTGCAAGAACACAATCAACCGGCAGGTGAGGACCCAGTTTGCCTGCGACTTCAGCAGTTACTTCAATGGGGACACTGATAATTGCAAGCTCAATCCCGTGGCAAAGTTTGCCGACATTCAACCAATCATTTTGGTCCAGGATACGAACCCTGTAACCGGAATCGGCAAACCATTTAGAAAAATATTGCCCCATACTGCCCATGCCGCCAACCAGAAGGACGGTTGCACTGTCACGGACGCCTTTTTGCGAGAGACGAGCGGCTTGCTCTACCCGGGACTGGCGGAGGATACGACGGTAAAGTTCTTCAATATAATCAGAATTTAGTCCCGCATTGGCCCCCTGATTACGAAGCTGAGAAATCAGATTTTCTTCTCGGGCCGGGTGATAGACAGGCAGGTTGTGGGCTTTTTTAAGCTTAACAACACGTTCGACTTCTGCCTGGCGTTTTGCAAGAAGGGAGACGATATTCTGATCAATGGTATCGAGTTGTCTCCTTAAGTTTTCAAGTTCCTGCTCAACCTTGTCGCTGACAGGATTTGCCATTTGCGGTGAGGCCGGCCGTTTTGGATTATCAGTTTCCATGATTCCGATAATATAACATCTTCGCAAGGTGTTTGGCAAGTAAAGGATGCATCTTATGCTTGCCTTTGTCATTTAATAAGGGTAAACATGAGACGATAAAGAACTTAACGTAGCCGTTCACGGGTTCCCCGGTTAAATTCGCTGCGCTCCTTTTCTGCGAAAAATTTAACTGGGCAAGCAGGGTTCAGGAAATAATAGTTAATAAATAACGGTTAATAATTAACAATTGATTATTGATTATTAGTTCTGGGTTCAGAGATTCAGGGTTAAATCTGTTATGTAATCTTTCATCAACCCTGAACCGGGAACCTTTGAACCCTTATAAATTATCAGACTATTCAAACGATTAAGACAGGTTTATGAAGCCGATTTGCAAAATTGTAATCATCACAGCAACCATCTTTTTATGGTCATGCATGCCGAAGATTATTTACGAAAAGTTTGACCCCTCAGCGCAGCTTTTTTCCAGGGCTGAAAAAATGTTTCAGGAGAAATCCTATGACAAAGCGCTTGTTTTATTCAATGAGTACCTTGACCGATTTCCTGACAGACCTATGGCCGATGCAGCTTTAATGAAGATGGGAGCTATCCATACGGTTCTTGGGAACAATGACAGCGCTCGTAAGGTTTATAAACGACTTATAGACGAATATGCGAAAAGTTATTTTGTCCCGGATGCCAGGATTGAAATAATGGTCACTTATTACAACCAGGGAGAATATGAAAAAGTAATCGAGCAGGCAGCCGATTTTCTCAAACATGCTGTTTCCGGATCCCATATTCTCAGAACATATGTATTGACAGGTGACGCCTATTTGGCTCTGGAATATCCAAAAGATGCTGTTAATTACTATACCACGGCATATTCAAAAGCGCAGGAAATGGGAAAGAAAATCATTTTAATAAAGCTTAAAGATGCTGTCCGGCAGCTTAGTTCTCAAGATATCGCATTTCTTTTGAGTCGTCGCGCAGAAGGGTTCCCGGCTGGTTATCTTATGTTTCAGTTGGGGATTAACCGTGCCGGTGAAGAAAAATATGATGAGGTTTTAAAGGTTTTGTCGAAGTTTATCGAAAAGTTTCCGGATCACGAAAATGTGCAACAGGCAAAAAATCTAATAGCGGAAATTAATCAAAAGTCTATTTATAGTCGTTACACCATAGGATGTTTGCTCCCTTTGAGCGGTCCTTATAGACTTTACGGCAACAAAGCATTAAATGGTGTTGAACTGGCTTTGAATAGATTCAGCTCACAAAACAGATCCCCTTGCATCAAGGTCATCATAAAAGATACGGAATCTGACCCTGTTAAGACCGTACTGGCCGTAAAAGAATTGTTTAATGAAAACGTTGCCGCTATTATTGGTCCCGTTGTTATGGCTGAACCGGCCGCTCTGGAGGCACAGGATAAAGGGATGCCCATAATAACCTTAACCCAGAAAGACAATATCACTTCAATAGGCGACTGGGTTTTTAGAAATTTTTTTACTCCGGTCGTGCAGGTTAAGGCTCTGGTATCTTATGCTGTCGAGGAGCTCAATCTTAACCGTTTTGCAATTCTTTATCCCGACGAAAATTATGGAAAAACATTTATGAATCTTTTCTGGGATGAGGTGATTGCTTCCGGAGGCAGAGTTGTGGGTGTTGAATCATACAATTCCGCTCATACCGATTTTTCCGATTCTATCAAAAAACTGGCAGGGCTTTACTATGAGGTGCCTGAAGATCTTAAAATCACTGACGTAGAGGCCGATGACGAAAAAAACGAGGATGCCGCTACCGGCGAAGATGCGGGTACATTACTTGATGATGCATATGAATATGATGAAAAAATTGCAGAGAAAAAAGAAGATAAACCCGAAGCCATTGTCGATTTTGATGCGGTCTTTATTCCCGATGCTCCCAAGAAAGCAGGGCTTATTATTCCACAGCTGGCTTTTTATGATGTTACCGATACATACCTTTTAGGAACCAATTTGTGGCATTCCGACAGTTTGATCGAGATGGCCGTGCAATATGCACAGGACGCAATTATGCCGGATGGTTTTTTTGCCGAAAGCGCTTCAGAGGAGGTAATGGATTTTGTCAGAACTTTCTATAAGACCTTCGATCGAAAGCCGGAATTCATCGAAGCGGTGGCATATGATACGGCCATGATATTGTTTCATATGGTCAGCAGCCCGGACATCCGATTCAGAAGCGACCTAAAAAATAAACTCAAAAAGCTTAACGACTTCCGTGGTGTAACCGGACTTACTTCCTTTGATAACAACGGAGAGGTTCGAAAAAAGTTGTATCTTCTGCAAATAAAAGGTAAACGATTTGTCGAGCTGAAACACAACTAACCAAGCAACTCATGAGAAAAACAAGTTACAGAGGAGGGATTAATCGTTTTTCAATGACCCCTGACCCGTTGCTCCCAGGACACTCATCCACAACTTTCCTTTGGGATCGATCTGCTTGTGTTTTCCGGCCGAGGCACTTAAGGGGAGATGCACGAAATGGTTGTTCCAGCGGCCGATGAGAAGTTTTGTTTTTCCCGCCATGCCTGCATGAACCGCGTCACGCCCCAAAAAGCTGCAGAAGACATTATCATTGGCATTTGCAGGCAGGCTTCTTATCATATAGCTGGGATCAATATATTTTAAAGAAACCTCGATATTTTTGCGATTAAAATATGACAATATGGTATTTTTGAGGAAAAGTCCTATATCCTGGAGCCTGATATTTCCGGATTCATCACGTTCCGTTGTTTGAGCGTCAAAAAACTTTTGACCTGCGCCTTCAGCCACTACGATTACGGCATGTCCTCTGTGATGAAGACGTCTTTCAAGGGAAGCAAGAAAGCCGCCCGATCCTTCAAAGTCAAAATCCACCTCCGGTATCAGCACAAAATTTGCATCCTGTTGAGCCAGGGCGGCTGTTGCGGCGATGAAGCCCGAATGTCTGCCCATCAGTTTGATAAGACCGATTCCGTTGGGATATCCTTCTGCTTCGTTATGCGCCCCCTTGATCGCCTGGGTGGCAACATCAACAGCCGTATGAAAACCAAAAGAGCGTGATACCATGTAAATATCATTATCAATGGTTTTTGGGATTCCTACAACGCTTATTTTCAGACCTCTTTGGGATATGGCATCCGCTATTTTTGTAGCTGCCATGAGTGTGCCGTCGCCTCCGATCATAAAAAGGATGCCGATGTTCATCCGTTCCAGGCTGTCGACAATCTCATCTATAGGATGGGGTCCCCGTGAAGATCCCAGGATCGAACCGCCCATCTCGTGTATATTAACGACTAAATCGGGTTTAAGATCGATGATGTCGTGCCCGTATTTGGGGATAAAGCCCTGAAGACCATATCTAAAGCCGTAGATATTTCGCACCCCATAACCGTAGAAAAGTTCCAGAACGATTGCCCGGATAATGTCGTTCAAACCGGGGCATAATCCGCCGCAGGTTACCAGTGCACACCGCAGCTTGCTCGGGTCGAAGTATATTTTACTTCTGGGGCCGGCCAGCTCAAAAGCAGGAAAATCTTTTCCTTGTTCGGCCAATTTGATCAGACTGTTTAAATTTACGTCCACGACAACCCTGTCGGTATCGTGCACAAAATTTCGGCTGAGGGAATCTTCTTCACCTCTGCGGATAGGTGATGTTATTTTAAGAGGTCCAAGGGTCTCTATTGTTGTGTCAATGGAATCGAATTCCATAATATTTCCCTTAAAATGAGGCTTACAGTTACGATTTAAGTTCCATTAAATTTGAAATCACCTTTGCCTAAAATATCATGCAGGTGCAAGACCCCCCGAACCTTTTCTGTAGAATCCGTTATGGGAAGGACCGTGATTTGGAATTTTTCCATCATATTCAGGGCATCATATGCCGGAGAATCCGGGGCCACGGTTCGGGGCTTTTTTGTCATGACTTGTTCAACGGTTAGTTCGTGAATAGATTTTCTTTTTGCAATCAGACGTCTCAAATCACCGTCGGTGATGATACCGGCAAGAGTGTCGTCGGGTCTGAAGACAAGGGTCGCTCCCAATCCAAGACGATTGATTTCCTTGACGGCATCTTCCATGGAGGTCCCTTCAGGAACGCGGGGAATGGATTTACCGGTTAGCATGAAATCTTTAACTTTGTTGGAAAGCCGATGCCCGAGCGTGCCGCCTGGATGAATCTTTTTGAAGTCGCCTGAATTGAAATGTTTTTTGTTTATCAGAACCACGGCAAGGGCGTCGCCAATGGCAAGAAGTGCGGTGGTGCTTGCCGTGGGAACAAAGCCCAACGGGCATGCTTCCTTTTTTACAGCCACATCGATGATGATGTCGCTATGTCTGGCTAATGTGGAGTTTTTATTCCCGGTAAACGCAATGATTGTACACCCTATTTTACGGATACTGGGTATAAGGATATTCAGTTCGTCGGTTTCGCCGCTGTTGGAAAGGGCTATGAATATATCATCCGGGCCGACCATGCCGAGGTCTCCATGAATAGCCTCGGCAGGATGTAAAAAAAGTGATTTTGTTCCCGTGCTGTTCAGAGTGGCCACGATTTTTCGGCCCACGAGCCCGGATTTACCGATGCCGCTGACAATTAATCTGCCATGGGACCGGCAGATGATATCCACCATTTTCGGGAAGTTGTCATCAATACGATCTGCCAGTTTCAAAATACCTTGGGCCTCTATTTTGAGAACCTCAACAACTTGTTTTATGACCATGTGTAATATATTCCCTTTTGTCTGAAATATTGTCAAATAACTAATATAAGTATTGTAAATAAATTGGCAATTTTTAAATAAAAAATCAAGAATTCTTTTTGATAGGCTATAGTGATTGTCAGAGTTCGGAACATATTTTTGACAATTGATATATAATAAAAAAAATATCAAATTTTTTGTTGACAACCCTTATCCGCTTGATTATATTGCCCCAGTTTTTTTGAGACCTGTCTATTTGAGGCCGGGAACAGATGCTCCCGGCCTTTTTTTGATCTTTTTCCGAAAGGGGGTGATTACAATGGTTTGTACAACGATTAGAAAAGGTTTTGAGTGCCCTTTTATGACTGCAAAGGGGTGTTCTTACAATGGCGGAATTTGCCACGAGATCATGGAACAGTGTAAAGGCTGCAATCGTAGTTTTGAATACGCTTCCGGATGGTACTGCTCGGCATGCCCTGATCCTTCACTGAAATGGAAAACCGGAGATTGCAATTTTGCTTCACATGTCACAAAGGCTGTTTCAGCATCAAAAGCAAAGATTAATCCGCTCAAAGCATCCAAGAGAGGAAACAAGTAATGTTGCTTTCGATCTACAAATAAACCCCGCTTTATTAAAAGGGCGGGGTTTTTTCATGAACCACCTATTCCGGCCCATGGTGCCAGCGCTTATTCATCCACCCGATATTTCAAGTTATTTTCCCTTGACATGCTTTATGTCAACACTGTAAAATCTAAGGCAGTTTTCTATGATCGCTATAAAAAAAGTATAATTTATCAATTGATATACCGGAATCCTTAACTTTAGTTCACTTTAGCTCACTTTGAACTTTAGTCACTTTTCCGGCTTGTTCGAGTTAGTTTAAAGGAGGGAAATCCGTGAATCCGATTGCTCAAGACCTCAACCAGATTATCGAGAAAGGTAATCCCCATCTAATGGAAATGCTGTCTGAGATGGGCAGAAACCTTTTTTTCCCTAAAGGAATTTTAAGCCAGAGCGCCGAGGCCAGGGAAAAGGCCCATAAGTTAAATGCAACCATAGGTATTGCCACGGAGCGCGGGGGGACCATGCATTTTCCTTCGGTAATGGACTCAATTTGCAGTATTCGAGCAAAAGAGTCGCTAACCTATGCATCATCCTTTGGCATTCCGAGCTTGAGAAAAGTCTGGCAGGACTCCCTTTTTAAAAAAAATCCTTCCCTTGAGGGCAAAACCATCAGTTTACCCGTTGTTACTTGTGGCATTACTCACGCTATCAGCATGGTTGCGGATATCTGGTTAGATCCTGATGATGTGGTGATTTTGCCCGACAAGATGTGGGGTAACTATAACATGATTCTGAATGTCAAAAAAGGGGCAAAAATAAGTCAGTATCGTTTGTTTTCGGAAAATCATGGATTTAATCTTAAAGCCTTTGAGGAAAAGATACGGATTGAGGCGAAGAAATATGATAAAGTTATGGTTTTGCTGAATTTTCCGAATAACCCTACCGGTTATTCGGTAACCGTTGAAGAGGGGAATCGCATTATAGAAATCCTTGCCGGGATCGCCGACACGGGTAAAAATATTATAGTTGTTACTGATGACGCCTACTTCGGACTTTTTTATGAAGACCGGGTTCTGAAAGAATCTCTTTTTGCAAATCTTTGCAACCGGCATCCCAGGATTCTTGCCGTCAAGCTTGATGGCGCTACCAAGGAGAACTTTGTTTGGGGATTACGGGTCGGTTTTATAACGTACGGATGTAAAATTGAAGGTGATTCTATGGCCGTATATGATGCACTGGAAAGGAAAACCGCAGGGAGCATCAGGGGTTCGATTTCCAATGCTTCCCACCTGGGACAGACCATTGTGCTGAGATCCATGCAGAGCGAAAACTACATTAAAGAAAAAGAAGAAAAATTCAGGGTGCTGAAAAACAGAGCCGGACGGATAAAAGAAATACTTTCGGATTCCAGATACAAAGACGCCTGGGATGTTTATCCTTTTAATTCCGGTTATTTTATGTGTATCAGGTTAAAATCGGTGGATGCTGAGACGCTCAGGCTCCACCTTCTTGAAAAATATGGCGTAGGCCTTATATCCATAGGGGAAAGGGATATGAGAATAGCTTTTTCTTGCCTGGAGGAGACCGATATACTCGAACTTTTCAATATTATTTTGCAGGGCGTAAAAGATTTGAAAGGGATGAATGTATAAAAACCGTTGCTTGTTGTCGGACGGTTTGATATTCTTCATTAATGTCTGGGATGGCGGGGCAAGCTGATTTGTGGCACTATTGAATCGTTTTAAAAAGATCATCCAATCCATTGTTGGCAAAGATCGGTCCACCAATTTTGCCCAGGCCGGTAAATGGACCTTATACTTTGTATTAATAGGGCTTATCGCCGGCCTTGGATCTATTGTTTTTCATTACCTGTGCCGGCTCGGTCTCCATTATTTTATGGATTTTATGGCCGGCTACCGGCCCCCTCCTCCGGCCGGTGAACATCACCTCCTGCTACCCACAGGCACTCCATTCAATCGTATCACGCTTCTTTTTCTTCCTGCACTTGGCGGCCTATTGAGCGGATGGCTGGTATATACTTATGCCCCGGAAGCCGAAGGCCATGGAACAGATGCTGCAATTGACGCCTATCACAGAAAAGGCGGCTTCATGCGCAGCAGGGTTCCGTTTATTAAGACCATAGCTTCTGTATTTACCATTACAACCGGCGGGTCAGGGGGAAGAGAAGGTCCCATTGCTCAAATAGGAGCCGGTTTTGGCTCATTCCTGGCAACGACCTTAAAACTATCAGACCGGGAACGAAGGATAATGATGGCTGCGGGGGTTGGAGCCGGAGTGGGGAGTATTTTCCGAGCCCCTCTGGCAGGTGCTCTTTTTGCTGCCGAGGTGCTCTACCGTGACCCGGAGTTTGAATCAGAAGTTATTATTCCTGCCGGCATCTCCTCGGTGGTGGCCTATTGCCTGTTTTGTCTGGTGTTTGGCTGGGGTTCTCTGTTTGAGTCGCCTGATTTTTTATTTCGCAATCCATTAGAATTAGGACCTTACCTCGTGCTTTCATTAGTTCTTGTAGCCACAGGCGTTCTTTACATCAAATCATTTTATGGTCTCATCGGCATTTTCAAATCTATCAAAATTCCAAATCACATAAAGCCGGCTATAGGAGGACTATGTACCGGTATTATCGGCTTCTTTTTACCTCAGACCCTGGCTTTTGGATATGGATTTGCTCAGAAAGCGCTATACAATGAGCTTACCATACCGTTTTTGTTTTTTCTTGCCATCGGAAAAATATTTACCACATCATTTTCCATCGGATCCGGGGGGAGCGGCGGGGTATTTGGCCCTTCAATAGTAATCGGCGGTGCAATGGGTGGTGTGGTGGGAAAAATTTTTCACCAGATCATGCCCGGTATTGTCACTGAACCCGGAGCCTTTGTGGTGGTGGGTATGGCAGGCTTTTTTACGGCCGTGTCAAACACTCCGATTTCTACCATCATATTTGTCAGTGAAATGACTGATTCGTATCAGCTGCTTCTGCCCAGCCTTCTGGTATGTTCAGTATCTTATCTTGCGGCACGGAAATGGACAATCTATGACAGACAGGTCAAAAGCAAGATCGACTCTCCGGCCCATGCAGGCGATTTTTTCGTGGATATTTTACAGGCTATCAGAGTCAAGAATTTACTCCACCTTGTCAAAAGTGTGGAAGTTATTCCCCGGGATATGACCTTTCGTGATTTCAGGAATTTTTTTTCAGAAACAAAACAGCACTATTTTCCGGTTGTGGATGAGTTTGACAGGCTGGTGGGAATATTTTCCAGTACAGATATCAGAAGTGTACTTTTTTCACGGGGAATCGGACAGCTTGTGGTGATGAATGATATTGCCACTTTTGACATTATATTTACTACGCCTTCAGAGGATCTTAATACTGTATTCCAGAAATTTACCATTAAAAATATCGACAGCCTTCCGGTTGTAAAAGATGATGACCATGGTATTCTTATCGGGATGCTGAATCGGAGGGAGGTTATTGCATATTACAACGAGCAGGTCCAGAAGATGAAAAGCAGGGATTAGCATTAAATTTCTCTGGAAGATTTTTTTTCGGTAATTTAATAGTATAGGAATTTCCTTTTTTGGACACAGATCAACACAGATTGCCAAGATTTTTAAATTGCAAAACAACAATATTATCTGTGTATATCTGCGAAAATCTGCGTCCTATTTAACTTAATAGTTAACCTGCATAAGGAATAACCCATGTGCCGGCGCAGTCACACCGGCAAGGTTGCGATCTTTCGACAATAGTATTTTGTTAAAATCATTGGGTGTGATCTTCCCCAGCCCAACATCCACGAGTGTTCCGACAATATTTCGCACCATAAATTTCAAGAAGCCGTTCCCTTGTATTTTAAAAACCAGATATCCGTC